>CAJNCT010000004.1:0-104487 GCA_905221335.1 bacterium | reverse complement strand
GCTGAAGCTGATTGGCTAGCTGATACTGACGCTGAAGCTGATTGACTTGAGCTTACTGATGCGCTTGCTGATTGGCTTGCAGATACTGATGCTGAAGCTGATTGACTTGCACTTACTGATGCGCTAGTTGATTGGCTTGATGATACTGATGCTGAAGCTGATTCACTTGAGCTTACTGATGCGCTAGTTGATTGACTTGCAGATACAGACGCTGAAGCGCTTTGGCTAGCTGATACTGATGCTGAAGTTGATTCACTTGCACTTACTGATGCGCTAGCTGATTCGCTTGCACTTACTGATGCTGAAGCTGATTCACTTGAGCTTACTGATACGCTTGCTGATTCACTTGCAGATACTGATGCTGAAGCTGATTCGCTTGAGCTTACTGATGCTGAAGCGCTTTGGCTAGCTGATACTGATGCGCTTGCTGATTGACTTGAGCTTACTGATGCTGAAGCTGATTCGCTTGTGCTTACTGATGCGCTTGCTGATTGGCTTGCACTTACTGATGCTGAAGCTGATTCACTTGAGCTTACTGATGCGCTAGTTGATTGACTTGCAGATACAGACGCTGAAGCGCTTTGGCTAGCTGATACTGATGCGCTAGTTGATTCACTTGTGCTTACTGATGCGCTTGCTGATTGGCTAGCTGATACTGATGCTGAAGCGCTTTGGCTTGCAGATACTGATGCTGAAGTTGATTGACTTGCAGATACAGACGCTGAAGCTGATTCACTTGCAGATACAGACGCTGAAGCTGATTCGCTTGCAGATACTGATGCTGAAGCTGATTGACTTGAGCTTACTGATGCGCTAGCTGATTCACTTGCAGATACAGACGCTGAAGCTGATTGGCTAGCTGATACAGAAGCTGAAGCTGATTCGCTTGAGCTTACTGATGCTGAAGCTGATTGACTTGCAGATATAGACGCTGAAGCTGATTGGCTAGCTGATACTGATGCTGAAGTTGATTCACTTGAGCTTACTGATGCTGAAGCTGATTGGCTTGCAGATACTGATGCTGAAGCTGATTGGCTAGCTGATACTGATGCTGAAGTTGATTCACTTGAGCTTACTGATGCTGAAGCTGATTGGCTTGCAGATACTGATGCTGAAGCTGATTGGCTAGCTGATACTGATGCTGAAGTTGATTCACTTGAGCTTACTGATGCTGAAGCTGATTGGCTTGCAGATACTGATGCTGAAGCTGATTGACTTGCACTTACTGATGCGCTAGTTGATTGGCTTGATGATACTGATGCTGAAGCTGATTCACTTGAGCTTACTGATGCGCTAGTTGATTGACTTGCAGATACAGACGCTGAAGCTGATTGGCTAGCTGATACTGATGCTGAAGTTGATTCACTTGCACTTACTGATGCGCTAGCTGATTCGCTTGCAGATACAGACGCTGAAGCTGATTCGCTTGCAGATACTGATGCTGAAGTTGATTCACTTGCAGATACTGATGCTGAAGCTGATTCACTTGAGCTTACTGATACGCTTGCTGATTCACTTGCAGATACTGATGCTGAAGCTGATTCGCTTGAGCTTACTGATGCTGAAGCGCTTTGGCTAGCTGATACTGATGCGCTTGCTGATTGACTTGAGCTTACTGATGCGCTAGTTGATTGACTTGCAGATACAGACGCTGAAGCTGATTGGCTTACAGATACTGATGCTGAAGCTGATTGACTAGCACTTACTGATGCGCTAGTTGATTGGCTTGCTGATACTGATGCTGAAGCTGATTCACTTGCAGATACAGACGCTGAAGCTGATTCACTTGCACTTACTGATGCGCTAGTTGATTGACTTGCAGATACAGACGCTGAAGCTGATTGACTTGAGCTTACTGATGCGCTTGCTGATTGGCTTGCAGATACAGATGCGCTAGTTGATTGACTTGCAGATACAGACGCTGAAGCGCTTTGGCTAGCTGATACTGATGCGCTAGTTGATTCACTTGTGCTTACTGATGCTGAAGCGCTTTGGCTTGCAGATACTGATGCTGAAGCTGATTCACTTGCAGATACAGACGCTGAAGCTGATTCACTTGAGCTTACTGATGCGCTTGCTGATTGGCTTGCTGATACTGATGCTGAAGCTGATTCGCTTGTGCTTACTGATGCGCTTGCTGATTGGCTTGCACTTACTGATGCTGAAGCTGATTGACTAGCACTTACTGATGCGCTAGTTGATTGGCTTGCTGATACTGATGCTGAAGTTGATTCACTTGCACTTACTGATGCGCTAGCTGATTGGCTTGCAGATACTGATGCTGAAGCTGATTGGCTTGCACTTACTGATGCTGAAGTTGATTCACTTGAGCTTACTGATGCTGAAGCGCTTTGGCTAGCTGATACTGATGCGCTAGCTGATTGGCTTGAGCTTACAGATGCTGAAGCTGATTGACTTGCAGATACTGATGCGCTAGCTGATTGACTAGCTGATACAGATGCTGAAGTGCTTTGGCTTGAGCTTACAGACGCTGAAACTGATTGGCTAGCTGATACAGATGCTGAAGCTGATTGACTTGCAGATACTGATGCGCTAGCTGATTGGCTTGCAGATACTGAAGCGCTTTGGCTAGCTGATACTGATGCGCTTGCTGATTGACTTGCAGATACAGATGCGCTAGTTGATTGGCTTGCTGATACTGATGCTGAAGTTGATTCACTTGCACTTACTGATGCGCTAGTTGATTGGCTTGCAGATACTGATGCTGAAGCTGATTGACTAGCACTTACTGATGCTGAAGTTGATTGGCTTGCTGATACTGATGCTGAAGCTGATTGGCTAGCTGATACAGACGCGCTAGTTGATTGACTTGCAGATACAGACGCTGAAGCTGATTGACTTGCAGATACAGACGCTGAAGCTGATTGGCTAGCTGATACTGATGCGCTAGCTGATTGACTTGCACTTACTGATGCTGAAGTTGATTCACTTGAGCTTACTGATGCTGAAGCGCTTTGGCTAGCTGATACTGATGCGCTTGCTGATTGGCTTGCTGATACAGATGCGCTTGTTGATTGGCTAGCTGATACTGATGCGCTTGTTGATTCGCTTGCACTTACAGATGCTGATGCACTTCGGCTAGCTGATACAGACGCTGAAGCTGAGCGACTTGCAGATACTGATGCGCTTGCTGATTGGCTAGCACTTACAGATGCTGAAGCTGAGCGACTTGCAGATACTGATGCACTCGCTGAACGACTTGAACTTACGCTGGCTGAAGCTGAGCGACTTGCAGATACTGATGCACTTGCCGAACGGCTTGAGCTTACGCTTGCCGAAGCTGATTGACTCGCACTAAGCGATGCACTCGCTGAACGGCTTGAACTTACGCTGGCTGACGCTGAGCGACTTGCAGATACTGATGCACTCGCTGAACGGCTTGAACTTACACTGGCTGAAGCTGAGCGACTTGCACTAAGCGATGCACTCGCTGAACGGCTTGAGCTTACACTGGCTGAAGCTGAACGGCTTGAACTTACGCTGGCTGAAGCTGAGCGACTTGCGCTGAGCGATGCGCTCGCTAAAGTGCTGGCACTTACCGATGCACTGGTTGACTGTCTTTGACTTAGACTAGTTGAAGCACTTCTACTCTTATAATCACTGTCAGAAAGTTTTATAGTAATCGTATCCGTAGTCTTATCTTTATAGATAATGGTAACTGTTCTATTATCACTAATAGTGAAAGAGTCTATACGTTTTTCCCGCTTATTATTTAATTTTTCAACGGCTGCTAATATACGTGCTTTTTCTTGAGAATTTAATTGAGAAACATTCTCTACTTGGAAGGTTTCGGTCGGTGCTACCCCTTCCATAATATCTGTCAGCCTACCTTGCACAATACGGACATTGCCCGGTGAATCATTTCCTGCACTATTACTGTTACCAGCCTTATCCGTTGCTACTGCATTGCGTTGCCAACTATTTCTACCATTTTTATCATACTCTAGATTATCATTCAAATGAGCTCTTACAGTAATACGGGCTGGACTAGCAGTAGTCGCTGTGATATTCCCCGTTAAATGCTCTACAGTTCCCGTCCCATATTTATTATCTTCAAAGAAATTACTTCCAAGGGCTGAGCCATTTGCATCTGCATTTGAAACGATCTTAAATTCTGATAATTGCCCGCTATTATCTGTAGCAGTGAAATTAATTTGAATATCGTCTCCTGCGTACACAATATAGTTGCCATTTACAGGTGTTAGAGTTTGACCGTTACGAGTCACCGTCGCACTTGGAACTGGAACAGCATCCACATTAGCTGGGATAACAGTTGTAGTATTATCACGGTAGGTAATGGTAATATTCCCATTTTCAGCTACTGCAATCGTTCCGGTTACGCCATCTTTCGTAAAATCACTACCAGATAAAAGCGACTGGTTTTTTTCTTTAAATTTTTCAAGTACTTGATTGCGTTCACTTAGAGTCAAAGAAGAGGGATTCTTAACAATAACAGTATCCCCACTAACTGGGTTGTGGCGTTCGTTGAAGCCTTTGATATGGAAATTCGTACGTGCTGTTGCAGTCAGGCCATGAATATCTCTTACTGTGTACTCCAGAACATAGGTACCAGACTTATAGGGTTTCCAAGTTCCGTTTTCACGACCCACCGTCCCTATTATGTTAATAGTGTATGTGGTTTGGGCACCTGATTTATTCCCCCATTGATCATAGGTGGATAGATCTCCAAATCCCCCTTTCTTACTAGTTGGATAGTTCGGTGCATGTAAACCTGTAATAATAGCATTGGATGGGGAAGCCGTGATTTTATCCATCCCTTTATCATCATTCAGCCTTATCTGGAAATTAACTGATTCATCATTATAAATTGTGATATTAGATGGCATAGAGATTGTAGGTGGATTAGAAGCTGCACGTAGGTGTGCCCCTCTAGTAATCACTGTCCCATTTCGTACATCGTGTACACCAGAATTAGCCGCCAACACAGCATTGACAATCGAATTACGCGCTGAAGTAGCTTTTTGCAATACTGTTGTTAAATCACTAGTTGGATCAGTCAGGGCTTTTTCAATTTCTGTTACTGCAGAATTGGCCTTAGCAAGAGCTGAATCCGTATTTGGTAAATCAACCGCTTTTGCTAGATAGTCACCTATTTCAGCTGAAAGATTGGTCAACTTCCTACGGTTTTCTTCTTGTTGTTTAACAGTGACTTCTGAAGATGCTATTGCAACCGCAGCAGCTTCAATTAAGCTAGTTGTGACAGAAGTTGATTGAACTCCACTAACACTATTCTTACCAGTAATTTCAGTTATTTTTAATTCAGCTGAGTCAATTTCAAGGTTCTTTGCTTCTTTTGAAGTAGAAGGTTGCTGGTCAATTGCTGTCGTCGATCCACTCTGTTCAACAGACAAACTTGACACTACAGAAACATTCGATCCACTTGTTGATTGACTGGCACTAGCAGAAGCACTGACAGACTCTTTTGGTGAAGTGGTCACGGTCTTATCTACCGTTTGACTCTTCTCAGCTTGTTTGAGCGCATCCTTGCCTTGGGCTTGATTCTTATCAGCGATCACACCAGCGGCTAGGTTATTGCTAGTTGTTGCCACTTGGCTGCTGAGTTGGGTTGCGCTTGACAAGGCGTCAAGTAGCTTGCTGGTCGCAAGGCTCTCAGCAGGAGCAGTCTTGACATCAAGGGATGCTGAGGTCGAAGTTGAGACAGAGGTTTGAACTTCTGACTCGCTAACAGAGCTAGTGCTTTCAGCTAGAGATGCTGAAGTTTGGACACTTACTGAAGGAGCAGGTTGAGCGCTAGCAGATGCTGACTCAGAGACAGGAGTTGAGGCAGATGCTTGCACACTCGCTGATTGCGATGGAGTTTCACTAACAGAGGCTGACTCAGAAGCAGGACTTACAGCTGACTGGCTGGTAGTAACTGAACTGCTAGCTGACGCACTTGCTGATAGACTAGCTGATACAGAAACGCTTGTCGAAAGAGAAGCACTTACAGATTGACTGACTGACTCAGAAACAGATACAGAGTCTTGCTCTGCTTGTTCCTTCACTTCTGCTTGTGCTTGGGCAATGATAGAGTTATTGCTGGCTTCAGTTGTCGCATCAGCTTGGGGCTCAGTTGCGATGACTGCCTTACCAGTTTCCTTGTACTCAGATGTCTCATCTGCATATACAGTTTGCTCTTGAGTTACAACAAAACCTGCGGCCCCGGCGGCTAAGATGGCCCCTATACCTGCAAGCGTGTTGGCATTCAAGTGAGCGTGGTCAAGTTCTTCAGTGTCAGATAGGCTAGTCGAGACAACTTCTCCCATCCCACCGATACGGAAGAGATCCAGTTGGGAATTCGAGGCTTTTACCCAGTTTTTCCCCGATTTGTAAAGCTTATAGCGCTTTTTCTCATCTACGATCTCGAAATCTTTGTTAAATTTTTTACTTCGAAACATTCTATTCCTTTCCTTTTTTAAAAATTCCACTCTTTGTTAACCTCATGATCATTAACAAAGCGTGATACTTAAGTAAGAATTTCACGGAAACACAAGCATCAAGCCTAGTCAGTCAATGGCTTTTCAAGAGTTTTTTGATAAAATTCGATGGTTAATTGGTATAAAAAAGATGCACTTTTATATATGCTTTACTCCAGTATACACCAGCCTCAATTCTATCAAATTTGAAGCTTCTTTTCAAGATTTTTGATTTCAATATAGCAAATTTATTTCTGCAATAGAAAAGCAGTGTAAAAGGATTACACTGTTCTTTATAAATACTGATTTTTTCTTAAACTGAGGTCTCAGAATTGATTAAAACTGGACTCATTTCCCTATCGTTAAGATTGATTTTCTTCCCATTCGTGGTAGGCAGCGTAGAGCTGGCTTTTATTCCACTGGTAGAGTTTCGCAACTTCCTTAATGGCTTGATTTTTCTTCATGCCTTCTTGGATACGAGATTGGATTTCTGAAAACAAGTCCTCCTCGTCCTTTTCCTCGACATCCTGACTGGCACCTTCAACAATGAGAAGGCATTCACCCTTGAGTGGCGTTTCAGCAATACTTTCTAGTAGCTCTGAAATCTTTCCTCGTTGGTATTCTTCATAGATTTTAGTCAATTCTCTAACCAAGACCACAGAGCGGTCACCGTAGACTTCTAGCATATTTTCCAATGTATTTGCCACACGATGGGGCGATTCGTAGAAAATCTGAGTTTCTGGGTAATCTTTTTTTAAGTCGAAAAATTGCTTTTGCTGGCCTGATTTTCTCGGTAAGAAACCGTAAAAGATATGTGGCTGTGGCGCTAGGCCACTGGCAATCAAGGCAGAAATTCCTGCAGAGGCACCTGGAACGGTAACAACTGCAATCTCTTCCTCGATGGCTGCCTTGACCAAATCATGCCCAGGGTCTGAGATACTAGGCAGACCCGCATCAGAAACCTGAGCAATACTTTGCCCCGCTTTCAAGAAACCAATCAAATCAGGAATTTTTTCCTTGGCATTGTGCTCATGAAAACTAATCTGCTTAGTAGAAATGTCAAAATGCTTGAGTAAGAGACCTGTATTGCGCGTGTCCTCAGCAGCAATCCAGTCCACCTCTTTCAATGTCTGGATGGCACGAAAGGTCATATCATCTAGATTACCAATCGGCGTTGCCACTAGATATAGCTTGCCATAGGGAGACTGCCCCTTAAAACTTTTTTGAATCTGCATGCCTACTCCCTGTACAACAACTCGTCACAGAACATACATTCCTCGTCCTGCTCTCGACGTTGTCCATAAAAATCATTACAAACGTGAAATCCGTCTTTATAGATCCTACGGACGCTTTCACGAACATGCTTGGCCTTGACAGGTGTATCTGCTTCTACCTCGCCCAAGCGTTCACGCAACTTACTGTTTTCCAAGCGAAGAGCTGTATTTTCCTCTACCAGGCTCTTGAGATTTTTCTTGATGGCTTCCACATCGGCTAAGGTCACCAATAACTGTTGGGAAAAATCGTCCAGCGCATCAAATAATTCTTTTTTATCCATAAACCAGCCCTTTCCTTTCTTTATCCTTCATTGAGTTTATATTTCTTTCAAGACCAGATATTCCATGACATTTTGAAAGCTGACATTAGCCTGCCACATCTTTCTAGCTTCTAGCAAATCTTGTAAAATCTGTCGAATCCTTGCTTGCAAGAGTTCCTGTCCACAGAGGACTTCGAGGATTCGCAATACCTGATCTTGTTTTTCCTTGTCATCTGCCACGCTGGCTAATTTAACAACTTGGAGATAACTTTCTTTTTTCTTAGCTAATAACCAGGTCAGCAGGCGTTCACTTTCATCGACCAAGGTCCAAAAACTTGCCTGATTTGCCAGTTTTTCTGCTTCAGATCGCGATTGACAAAACTGGGCTAAGAGAGCCGCTTTTTTCTTAACTAGACCTGCTTGCTCTAATTGATGGATAAGTTTTTCTTCTTGCTTTTTAAAGTGAAAAATTTGGGTTCGACTACGGATAGTCGGTAATACCTTTTCCTCATCGCTGGTCAAGAAGAAAATGTAAACTTCACTCTGGGGCTCTTCGATGACCTTGAGCAGAGAATTGGCTGCGTTGGGATGCATTTTCTCCGCCTGCTCGATAATAAAAACCTGTTGCTGACTTTCAATCCCTGCTTGGGAAAACTGCCCCACCAATTCTCGAATGCGTTCTGTCTTGATGACCTGATTGACTGGCTTTATTAAAGTAACATCGGGAAACTCTTCCAGTTCAATCAGCTTGCAGTTTCGGCAGTTCTCACATGGTAAAACGCCTACTTTATCCGTACAAAAGAGGCTCTTAGCCAAAAACTGCGCCATTTCCAAGCTTCCAAAGAAACCTGAAAAGAGATAGGCGTGATTGAGCTGGTTTTGTTCTAGGATACGGACAAAGCGGTCAAACTGGTCTGGCTGCCAGGTCTTTAGTTGTTCTTGTTTCATTTAGCCAAGCCCATTCTGTCAAACAAGACAGCCTTGGTTGTTTCCACGACTTGCTCCAAAGGAAGACTCGCATCAATCTTGACAATGCGATTTCCTTCTTTGTCCAGAAGAGAAAGATAGCCTTGACGAACTTTCTTGTGCAAGTCTAAGCCTTCCAAGTCCAAACGATTGACCTCGCGGTCACTATTAGCAGCAATGCGAGCCAGCCCCTCTTCCACCTCAATGTCAAAATAAAGTGTCAAATCAGGTTTGAGACCATCTGTCGCAAAGTGATTGAGCCAATCAATGGCATCAATATCCAAGCCACGGCCAAATCCCTGATAAGCAAGGGAACTATCGATGAAGCGGTCCATAATGACCAGCTTGCCGGCTTCAAGTGCTGGGAGAACTTTTTCCACCAAGTGCTGTCTGCGACTGGCGATATAGAGAAGAAGCTCTGTTTTAGGATCCATCTGCGTATGACTTGGATCCAAAATCACTTCCCGAATCTTCTCTCCAATCAAGACTCCCCCAGGTTCACGGGTCGTCAACACTTCTACTCCTTTTTCCTCAAAAATTGGGAGTAGAGCCTCTAAAACACTGGTCTTTCCTGCTCCCTCCGGTCCCTCAAGAGAGACTAAAAATCCTTTTGACATGTCTAACTCATTTCTTTTTTTCTACCTTCTATTCTATCAAAAAAATAGGTTTTTGTGACAATCTTTTTGCGTCTTCTGATTTCAAAAGAGCATAAAAGAGGCTGGGAGTCATCCAACCTCTTATTTACCTAATTCTTGTGTTCGTTTGTAGGCTTGCTGAACTGCGTCCATGACTGTGCCTCTAAAGGCATGTTCTTCCAGACTTGCTACACCAGCGATAGTCGAACCACCTGGGCTGCAAACTTGGTCTTTCAAAACTCCAGGATGTTGCTGGCTTTCCAGAACCATTTGTCCAGCGCCGACTACTGTTTGGGCTGCCATTTTCAAGGCCCTTTCTCGGGGCAATCCCGACTGAACACCTGCATCTGCTAAAGCCTCGATAAAGAGATAGACAAAAGCTGGTCCACAACCTGCGAGACCTGTCGCCGCATCGATTAAGCCATCTCCCAGCTCAACCAAAAGACCAGCCTTGGCTAAAAGCTGACAAAAGAGCTCCCTGTCCTCAGCACAACAGTTTGCTGACATGGCATAACTAATCACTCCTTGGCCGATAGCAACTGGTGTATTAGGCATGATGCGAATGATTCGGTGGTGACTTGGCAGAAGACTCGCTAGTTTTTCTAAAGTCAATCCAGCTGCCATGGAAATCAAAAGAAGGCTCTCTCGCTTTTCAAGAATGGTCTGATATTGAGAAAGCAAGTCTGAGAACTGAGCAGGCTTAACTCCTAGAAAAATCACATCTGCTTCTGCAAAAATTTCTTCATTGCTAGAAGCCTGACCACCGAAGTTGGCAATGAAAGCATCTACTTTTACTTGACTACGATTGGCAAGGAGAATCTGAGCACCCGTCTTGGCCTGCACAACAGCCTTAGCCAAGCTAGCTCCCATATTTCCCAAACCGATAAATCCAATCTTCATCTCTTACTCCCTTATCTGTCCGTCACCAGTAACCACATACTTGTAGCTGGTCAACTCTTTCAAGCCCATAGGCCCACGCGCATGCAGTTTCTGAGTAGAAATCCCCATCTCACATCCAAGACCAAATTGGCCACCATCAGTGAAACGCGTTGAGGCATTGACATACACCGCTGCTGAATCTACTTGATCTGTAAAGTAGGCTGCAGCTTCAGCATTTTCCGTCACAATAGCATCCGAATGATGGGTGCTGTGAGCTTCAATATGCTCAACTGCTTCTTCTAAACTGCTCACAACCTTAACCGCTAGGATATAATCTAAAAACTCGGTGTCAAAATCTTTGGCCTCAGCTGCTTGACCTGAAAGAAACTGACTTGCTTTCTCATCCAAGCGGAATTGAATTGGTTCCAGTCCAGCTTCTTTCCGACTTGTAACCAGAACTTGTTCCAAGCGAGGAAGGAAGCTTGTTGCCTTGTCTTCATGAACCAGCAAGACCTCCATGGCATTGCAGACAGAAGGACGACTGGTTTTAGCATTGTTGATAATAGACAGAGCCTTGTCTTCATCTGCATCCTTATCTACATAGACATGGACAATACCAGTTCCTGTCTCGATAACAGGTACGATAGCATTTTCAACCACAGCATTGATCAAGCCAGCACCTCCACGAGGAATAAGAAGGTCTAGATAACCCTTAGCCTTCATCATGGCATAGCTACTTTCACGGCTAGTATCTTCCACTAGTTGAATCACCTCTGGATGAATGGTCGTTGTCTCCAAGCCCTTCTTCAGAGCTGTGACAATAGCATGAGCAGTTTGATAGGCATCCTTCCCACTACGAAGAACGACCGCATTTCCACTCTTGAGAGCCAAAGCAGCTGCATCAGACGTCACATTTGGACGACTTTCATAGATAATACCAATAACCCCCATAGCCACCCGCTTCTTAGTAATAACCAAGCCATTTTCAAGCTGGTTTGTCTCTAGGACTTCGCCAATAGGATCTGGTAAAGCAACCACTTCACGAATCCCAGTTACCATCGCTTCTATACGTCCCGCATCCAAATAAAGACGGTCTAGCATGACATCTGAGATTTTTCCCTTGGCCACTGCCATATCAAGGGCATTGGCCGCTAAAATCTCCTCAGTAGCAGCCAATAACTGATCAGCAATGGCTAGCAAGGCTTGGTTTTTCACTGCTTCACTAGCAGTATTAATTGATTTCTTAACAGCCTGTACCTGTTCAAATTGTTCTTGTGTCCTTACCATCGTTCACCTCTAAAATTCTGTAAAGAGCAGCTGGATTTCAGGAGTGATGGAAATCCAGTCATCACGGTGAATCAAGACTCCCTTAGCTTTTTGAGAACGGAGCATATCTTCTAGAGCTGAGACGCCAAATTGGACACGTCCCTTTCCAAGAGATTGACCCGTTTCTTTATCTGCTACTGTGACAATATCGTGGTAAGAGAAGTTTCCTTCCACTTCTACCACACCCGATAAAAGGAGACTTTTCCCGTTTTTTGAAAGTGCCTCTGCAGCTCCACCATCTACCCAAATCGTTCCCTGACTTTGTGCATAGAAAGCCAGCCATTGTTTCTGGGTACGAAGTCCCTTCTCTTGCGCAACAAAGAAGGATCCATCCTTGGTCTCCTCCGCTGCCTCAATCAAGGCATCTGATTTCAAGGAGGAGCAAATATAGACTGGCACACCTGACTCCGTCGCAATAGTTGCAGCTTTGATTTTTGTCAGCATACCCCCAGTACCATTAGACGAACCTGCTCCACCAGCCATATCAATAATCTCACGATTGATAGTCTCGATTTTCTCCAAACGTTTGGCTGTTGGATCTGAGTTGGGATTTCCAGTATAAAGACCGTCCACATCAGTCAAGAGAACTAAAAGGTCTGCTTGGACCATCGCCGCTACCTGGGCACTTAGAGTGTCATTGTCCCCAACCTTGAGCTCATCAATAACGACACTGTCATTTTCATTGATGATGGGAATTGCACCACGATGAAGCAATACAGACAAGGCCTGATGGGCATTCTTATAGCGACGTTTATCTACAAAATCATCCTGTGTCAGCAAGATTTGCGCAGAGACGATTTGGCGCATGAGGAGGTTGGTTGTGTACTCTTCTAGCAGCAAACCTTGTCCTACTGCAGCTGAAGCCTGCTTGTCCGCAATCTTGGTCGGACGTTTTTTAAAACCCAGAGCTCCAAATCCTGCCGCTACTGCCCCAGATGACACCAAAATCAACTCATGGCCAGCTTCATGCAACATAGCTAATTGCTGGGTAATTGCCTTTACTTTACTTCTTGATAAACTCCCGTCTTCATTTGTCAAGGAGGAGGTCCCTACCTTAAAGACGATTCGTTTGTACTTCATATTCTCACTCCGATTCTTCATATTTATCCATTATAACATGAATACTTTAAAATAGAAAAGACTTGAAATGAAAAAGGTTGAGACAAGGCATCTCAACTCTTTTATCTATTCTCAGTTTTACGCAATCTTTCCAGCGTTTCTTTAAAAATCTCTGGAATATCTGCTGTGAATTCCAAGGTCTCACCTGTTCTCGGATGGGTAAATCCTAGAGTTTTAGCATGGAGAAACTGTCCATGTCCTTTCAGGGTTTTACGAGGGCCATAGACCTCATCCCCAGCGACTGGATGGCCAATATAAGCCATATGAACACGGATTTGGTGGGTACGCCCCGTTTCCAGTTGCAACTCTAGCAAACTATAATCTCCAAAGCGTTCCAAGACTTGAAAACGAGTCACTGCTGGCTTTCCTTTAGCAGTCACAGCCTGTTTCTTACGATCTTTTTCACTACGGCCAATCGGCGCTTCAATCACACCACGATCATTGGGAAGATTGCCATGAACAATCGCCCAGTATTTGCGGAGAGACTTCTTGTCCTTGAGTTCTTGAGCGAGTGCTAAGTGGGCCTCATCATTCTTCGCAATCATAAGGAGTCCAGACGTGTCCTTGTCAATGCGGTGAACGATACCCGGACGAAGAACACCATTGATACCTGATAAGTCTTTGATATGGTACATGAGGGCATTGACCAAGGTTCCGCTAGTATGACCGGCGCTGGGATGAACCACCATCCCCTGAGGTTTGTTGACAACGGCTACGTCCTCATCTTGGTAGATAATTTCGAGTGGCAGATTCTCAGCCACATACTCTAAAACCTCTGGTTCTGGCACATGGTAGGTGACGACATCCCCCTCTTGGACAGTGTATTTTGCTTTCTTGGCATGCCCATTAACCAAAACTTGTCCAGCCTTGATTTGTTCATTAGCGAGACTGCGTGATAATTCTGTCAGGTCCGACAGAGCCTTGTCTAGACGTTGCCCACCCGTTTCAATTTTTATTTCCATTTACTTCCTCTTTAAGCATTGCAATCAATAAAACGATGACACCAACTGTCAAATAGCTGTCAGCAACATTGAAAATCGCAAAGTTGATAAAGTCTAGGTGAAACATATCCACCACAAAACCTTGACTCATTCTGTCAATAAAGTTGCCAAGACCTCCCGCGATTATCAAAGTCAGTCCAAAAACCATCCAGAGAGAATCCTCCATGTGTTTATGTAGATACCAAATGGCACCTATCATGACGACCAGTGTAATGACAGCAAATAACCACTGCTGGTCTTGCAGCATGGAGAAGGCTGCCCCACGATTTTGCAGGTAGGTCAAGCTAACAAGATTGGGGATCCACGAACGCACTTCACCCAGTGGAATCTGCTGGACAACATAATTTTTGACCAACTGATCCAGCCCAATCAAAAGCAGTACAATGACTGCTACTATTCCTCTTTTTTTCATGAATTCCTCTTTTGATCAAAATATTCTTGCATGACCTCAACGAAAAGAGTCCCAGCTTGACTAAGCTCCACTTCTTCCCGTTTGACATAGACCATGCGATTATCTAGATTATCCTTGAGACGAATGACTGTGATTCCATTGACACTGTCACTATCTAAAAATCCTGAACCTGTCGCATAGGCATCCGTTCGCTCCAAAATACCATTCAAAGTAGCACGGTCGGTCACATTAAACATCTGGGAGCTCGCGCTAGTGTCGACAAAGTTCTCTGAATAGTAAAGGTACTCATCCTTTTCCTGAGTAAAACGAACCGTTGGTAAATCCGCTAGGTCCTCCATGACCAATTCCTCCTTCTGGGCTAAAGGATGCCCTTCACGAAGATAAATGTGAGTCTGAAAAGGAATTAGTTCAATAACTTCTAAACCAAGCTTTTCAACCCGTTGCATGATTCCTTTTTTATTTTGGTTGTTGAGGTAGATAATCCCAATCTCACTATGTCCTTGGGCCACTTCGTCTAAAATTTGAACTGTAGTAGACTCAAAAATACGAAAATTTTTATAGTCAGGATAGCGCTCTGAAAAAGCCGTAATGGTTGGTGGCAAGAAGTCATAGTGCTGGCTGGCAATGGAAAATTCATCCTTTTCTTCCTCAGGATTGGCATACTGATTTTGAAAAACATCAAAGCCTTTGACCAATTCTTGCGCTTTCTCATAAAATTCCATACCACGCCGGGTCAAAAACGTTCCTGAACTCGTCCGACGGAAAATCTTAAAACCCAGCTCTTTTTCCAAATCGCGCACAGAAATAGACAGACTTGGCTGACTAACATACATCTTTTCAGCAGCTTCACGGAAAGTACCACTATTGGCAATGGCCACAACATAGCGTAATTGTTGAATGTTCATCTTTTACCCCCAACTTCTCTATCTGTTCATTATACCATATTTTAGAAGTTTTCCACCTAGGAAAAATAATGTCGCTCACAAAATTCATCTACACTAGTAACAAAGAATTATGGGTATCAAAACAAAAAAACAGGCTCTCCGAAAACTCGGAGAGCCTTATTTTATACTACTTCTAGCTTCCTCGCCTTTTCATTTCAAGGCTCGGGATAAAAAGGTTCACTGAATCTTTTTATTTTGCGATTGGGTAAACAGAAACTTGTTTCTTATCGCGACCTTTACGTTCAAAGCGTACCACGCCTTCAACTTTAGCGAACAAAGTATCGTCTCCACCACGTCCAACGTTTACACCTGGATAGATGTGTGTACCACGTTGACGGTAAAGGATTGATCCACCTGTTACAGTTTGTCCGTCAGCTGCTTTAGCTCCAAGACGTTTCGCTTGTGAATCACGTCCGTTTGATGTAGAACCTCCACCTTTTTTGTGGGCGAAAAGTTGCAAGTTGTTAAGAGTCATTTTTAACATAATGTTTTCCTCCGTGTTAGTTTTCTGTGATAACTCTGGTTTGGACGAACTCAGAAGAGTTCTCCGATAAGTTTGCCATACCTAAGAAAAATGATTCGAAGAATAACTGCGTCATTTCTCTCTGGTGCGAAGGAAGATCCGCTGGTATTTCAACCTTTAGATAGCCACCTTCATCTTCGTTTAATTCTAAGATTGGTTCATAGCCTGCAAATTTCTCAATGGAATTGACAAAGTTAATGGCAAGCGTAGAAACCGATGCACACACGACATCTAAGCCGTATTCGCCACTTTCGGCGTGTCCAGTAATTTCCGCACTCCTCAGCTCGCCATCTTCGGCTCTCTCAAAGACTGCTTGTATCATGTGTTCTCCTTAAAATTAAGCGTTGATCGCGTTGATGACAACTTTTGTATATGGTTGACGGTGACCTTGTTTACGGTGGCTACCTTTTTTAGGTTTGTACTTGTAAGTAACAACTTTCTTTTGTTTTCCTTGTTTTTCAACAGTTCCAACTACAGTAGCTCCAGCAACAAGTGGAGTTCCGACAACAGTGTTTTCACCACCAACAAGAACAACTTCGTTAAAAGTAACTTCTTGACCAGCTTCAACGTTCAATTTTTCAACGTAAATTGCTTGACCAACTTCAACTTTAACTTGTTTTCCGCCAGTTTTGATAATTGCGTATGTGCTCATTATGCACCTCCTATGATTTTTAGGGTTTCCCCGTATTTTTGTGAAGACTCGCCTAGCATCGTGGGACGAACCACTTAAAAGAAGAGCTCTAAGTATAACAAAGTTTAAATTTTGTATACGACGAGCAACGATGTTCGTGCGGTTGCACAGGATTGTGCATAGTCAACTCTTCAAGTATAGCATATCTTCTTTTTTCTTACAAGTAAAATCAATCAAAATTAAGCTTTTTCTTTCCCTTTTTTCCTCCAAGAAGCAAAAATCATACTGAAGTAAAAGATACTCATCATAAGAGGGATACCTAGAATTGTCTTCTCCTGACAGTAAATCGTCAAATAAGCTGAAAAAACAACTCCGAAGACAAAACTGCTAAGCAAGCTAACAAAAATCAAGCCCTCTCGTAGAAAAGGCGTATGCTTGGTCCGGAAATAATCTCCAAAAGCCAACATGGTTCGTTTGATATTCCCTGTCATAAAAGCATTATTATAGGCAATACCCGAAACTTCTCCAAAGGCAGTTGTCACCAGACCCATACAGAAGGCCAATGGCGGTACGAGATAGATATTATCAACCGTTTGTGGCACAAAGCCTATAATTAGGGACAGGACTGCAAGTGGAATCAGGGACAAAATTGGCTTTTTAACAATTCGAAGTTTTTCCTTATACAATGTCAGAAAAAAGACACCCATCATAAAGGACAACAAGGTCATTACTTTGGCACTGGCATCCGATACATTTTGTTGAATGAGTCCTACAGAAAGAAAAACCACATTCCCAGTTTGTCCAGCCACAAGGGTATTCCCTCGTACGATAAAGGTATAGGCATCGACATATCCTGCGCAAAAAGTCAAAAAAAGCGCTAGTCTCTTAGACTGACGTGATATTTTCCTTATTGGTAATAATCTCATTTTCTCCCCCTTCTCATTTCATCTACTTATCTAAATATTGTACCACTTTCTCCAAGAAATGCGTAGTCCATTTGAAAATTTTTACCATCTGTTGGATAGTCCTTCTTTTCTATGTTATAATGAAGAAAGATTTGAAGTCGGAAAAGGAGTATTTATGCTTAAATTAGGTATCATCGGAACAGGCGCTATCAGCCATCATTTCATAGAAGCAGCCCATGCCAGCGGAGAATACCAGCTGGTCGCAGTCTATTCTAGAAAACTAGAAACAGCCGCAACCTTTGCTTCTCACTATCAGGATATCCAACTCTTTGATCAATTAGAAGACTTCTTTAAGTCTTCCTTTGATGTAGTCTATATCGCTAGTCCAAACTCCTTGCATTTTGTACAAGCCAAGGCTGCCTTGTCTGCTGGTAAGCACGTCATTCTTGAAAAACCAGCTGTCACTCAGCCACAAGAATGGCTAGATTTGAGACAGACAGCTGAGAAAAATCACTGTTTTATCTTTGAGGCCGCTCGTAATTACCACGAGGAAGCTTTTACTACTATTAAGGATTTTTTGGCAGACAAGCAAGTATTAGGAGCTGATTTCAACTATGCCAAGTATTCTTCCAAGATGCCGAACTTGTTGGCTGGGGAGACGCCAAATGTCTTTTCAGATCGTTTTGCTGGTGGAGCCCTTATGGACCTGGGGATTTATCCTCTCTATGCTGCCGTTCGCCTCTTTGGAAAGGCTCAAGACGCGATTTATCAAGCTCAACAGCTTGACAATAGCATTGACCTAAATGGAGACGGTATCCTCTTCTACCCTAACTTTCAAGTTCACATCAAGGCTGGGAAAAACATCACTTCCAATCTTCCTTGTGAGATTTACACAGCAGATGGAACCTTGACCCTCAACACGATTGAGCATATCCGCTCAGCTATTTTTACCAACTACCAAGGAAATCAAGTTCAACTCCCTATCCAACAAGCTCCTCATACGATGACTGAGGAAGTCGCTGCATTTACACACATGATCCAGCAACCAGACCAGACGCTTTACCAGAACTGGCTGGATGATGCAGGTTCTGTTCATGACCTATTATATACCATGCGCCAGACTGCTGGCATTAGATTTGAGGCAGAAAAATGAAAACCAAACTACCCACTGAATGGCAGGAACTGAGCGATCAGCTCGGTTTCCAAGAATTCACCCTCATTCAAACTCAACTATTTGAGCCTATACTTGCTGGAGAAAACCTCCTAGGAGTAAGCCCGACAGGAACTGGTAAGACCCTCGCTTACCTCCTGCCAAGTCTTCTCAGACTACAAAAGAAAAAAGCCCAGCAACTCTTGATTCTAGCACCAAATACAGAACTAGCTGGACAGATTTTTGACGTATGTAAAACGTGGGCAGAGGCTATCGGTTTGACCGCTCAGCTCTTCCTATCAGGTTCAAGTCAGAAACGCCAGATTGAACGCCTTAAAAAGGGACCAGAAATTCTGATTGGAACCCCTGGCCGTATCTTTGAGTTGATTAAATTGAAAAAAATCAAGATGATGAATGTCGAAACCATCATTCTAGATGAATTTGACCAATTGCTCGATGATTCTCAGATTCACTTTGTCGAAAAAATCACTCACTATGCACCTCGTGACCACCAACTCATCTACATGAGTGCGACGACCAAGTTTGACCAAGAAAAGATTGCACCAAACACGCGCACTATTGATCTATCTGATCAAAAACTGGATAACATCCAACATTTCTACATGCAGATAGACCAACGTCACCGAGTGGATATGCTACGAAAACTAGCTCATGTAGAGGATTTCCGCGGACTAGTTTTCTTTAATAGCCTATCAGATCTTGGAAGTGCAGAAGAAAAATTACAGTATCGCGATATCTTGGCTGTTTCCCTCGCTAGCGATGTCAATGTTAAATTTCGAAAAGTCATCTTAGAAAAGTTTAAAGACAAGCAACTAACCCTGCTCCTTGCAACTGACCTTCTGGCTCGTGGAATTGATATCGATAGCCTAGAATGTGTCATAAATTTTGATATTCCTAGAGACATGGAAACTTACACTCACCGCGCTGGTCGTACAGGTCGCATGGGCAAGGAGGGCTATGTTATCACTCTCGTAACCCATCCTGAAGAACTTAAAAAACTCAAGAAGTTTGCTACAGTTCGAGAAATTGTCCTAAAAAACCAAGAACTCCATATCAAATAAGGTTGGCTCCCGCCAACCTTTTCTTATCCCCAGGTAATTTCTAATCGATAGCTGGCAAAGGGCTGCCCCTCTTGATTTTGCAGTTGATAGGCGAGCTCAATCTTTTGCCCATCCAGTTTGTAGTGATTCGTTTGAATGATAAACTCCTGCATGCCCATGGGAGTCGGAATATAGGCTAAACTATCACTATCCTTGAGAAAACGCATAATGGTCTTCGGATTGGAAAAACGGGTCATCACCAGTTCTTGACTATGAAACTTGAGAACCACTTTCTCCTTTTCCTCATTGTAGAAAAGCAGATAGCTATAATCCCCTTTTTCGCGCACTTCCACGTCATAGAGCTGGTCAATCACTTCCAACTGTTCATCAAACTGAATCGTATTTCGCATCCGAATCTTCACATCAAATCCTCTTTCTTGTCTCTTGTCCTACTATTTTACCAAAAAGAGCAGGATTTTGCTATAATGGTCATATGAACGAAAAAGTATTCCGTGACCCAGTTCACAACTATATCCATGTCAATAATCAGGTCATCTATGACTTGATCAATACAAAAGAATTTCAACGTCTGCGCCGTATCAAACAGCTAGGGACTTCCAGCTATACCTTCCATGGGGGAGAACACAGTCGATTCTCTCACTGTCTAGGAGTCTATGAGATCGCACGACGTATCACAGAGATTTTTGAAGAAAAATATCCTGAAGAATGGGATCCTGCTGAGTCTCTCTTGACCATGACCGCTGCTCTCCTACATGACCTTGGGCATGGCGCCTACTCTCATACTTTTGAACATCTCTTTGATACAGATCATGAGGCCATTACTCAGGAAATCATCCAAAGTCCTGAGACAGAGATTCACCAAGTCCTGCTACAAGTAGCGCCTGATTTCCCCAAAAAGGTTGCCAGCGTCATTGACCATACCTATCCTAACAAGCAGGTCGTACAGCTCATTTCCAGTCAGATCGATGCGGACCGCATGGACTATCTCTTGCGCGACTCCTATTTTACAGGGGCGTCTTATGGGGAATTTGACCTGACTCGCATCCTCCGAGTCATTCGTCCTGTCGAAAATGGCATCGCCTTTCAGCGCAATGGCATGCACGCCATTGAAGACTACGTCCTCAGCCGTTACCAGATGTATATGCAGGTTTATTTCCACCCAGCAACACGTGCCATGGAAGTTCTTCTACAAAATCTCCTCAAACGCGCCAAGGAGCTCTATCCTGAAAACATGGATTTCTTTGCGCGCACTTCCCCCCATTTGTTACCTTTTTTTGAAAAAAATGTGACCTTATCTGACTATCTGGCTCTGGATGATGGTGTGATGAATACCTACTTCCAGCTCTGGATGACCAGTCCTGACAAGATTCTCGCAGACTTGTCGCAACGCTTTGTCAACCGCAAGGTCTTTAAATCCATTACCTTTTCAGAAAAAGACCAAGACCAACTCGCAACCATGAGACAACTGGTTGAAGAAATCGGTTTTGATCCAGACTACTATACTGCTATTCATAAGAACTTTGACCTCCCTTATGATATCTATCGTCCCGAATCTGAAAATCCACGGACTCAGATTGAAATTTTACAAAAAAATGGTGAACTGGCAGAGCTCTCTAGCCTGTCTCCTATCGTCCAATCTCTTGCTGGCAGCCGCCACGGAGATAATCGTTTCTATTTTCCAAAAGAAATGTTAGATCAAAACAGTATCTTCGCAAGTATCACCCAGCAATTTTTACACTTGATTGAGAACGATCATTTTACCCCAAATAAGAACGAATAGAGGAAATTTATGAGTATTAAACTAATCGCCGTCGATATCGATGGTACCCTGGTTAACAGTAAAAAGGAAATCACTCCTCAAGTCTTTTCTGCCATCCAAGATGCCAAACAAGCTGGCGTCAAAGTCGTTATTGCAACGGGTCGTCCTATCGCAGGCGTTGCCAAACTTCTGAACGACTTGCAGTTGAGAGACCAAGGTGACTATGTAGTGACCTTCAACGGTGCCCTTGTCCAAGAAACTGCTACTGGCCATGAGATTATCAGCGAATCCTTGTCTTATGAAGACTATCTGGATATGGAATTTCTCAGTCGCAAGCTCGGTGTCCACATGCACGCTATTACCAAGGACGGTATCTACACAGCCAATCGTAATATCGGAAAATACACGGTGCACGAATCAACCCTCGTCAGCATGCCTATTTTCTACCGTACTCCTGAAGAAATGGCTGGCAAGGAAATTGTCAAATGTATGTTCATCGATGAACCAGAAATCCTCGATGCTGCTATTGAAAAGATACCAGCAGAATTTTACGAACGCTACTCCATCAACAAATCTGCTCCTTTCTACCTCGAACTCCTTAAAAAGAATGTAGACAAGGGCTCAGCCATCATTCACCTAGCTGAAAAACTCGGATTGACCACAGATGAAACCATGGCGATCGGGGACGAAGAGAATGACCGTGCCATGCTGGAAGTCGTTGGCAACCCCGTTGTTATGGAAAATGGGAATCCAAAACTCAAAAAAATCGCCAAATACATCACCAAAACAAATGACGAATCTGGCGTTGCCTATGCCATCCGTACGTGGGTACTGTAATACGAAAACCGCTCAGGAGAGCGGTTTTTGTATGAATATATCACAATGAGAGTAAATCAATAAATTAAATTGCAGTTTTACAGTTACTTAAATCCTGAGAGTACAAAAACTTGTGGACAAGAACTGTTTGGAAATACACTGTTGTACAGTTACTTAAATCTTGAGAGTACAAAAACCTATGACCGTGATTACTTGCAGCCTCCTGAGTTGTACAGTTACTTAAATCTTGAGAGTACAAAAACCAATTCTCGCATATTTCAACCTTAAGCTAGGTTGTACAGTTACTTAAATCTTGAGAGTACAAAAACAAACCCGGCAAGTAATAAGACTACTTTTGCGTTGTACAGTTACTTAAATCTTGAGAGTACAAAAACCTAATTTGATTTGGCTTTCTTCGTTTTCCAGTTGTACAGTTACTTAAATCTTGAGAGTACAAAAACAATCTCGGTATTTTCTTCAAAGATACTCATGTTGTACAGTTACTTAAATCTTGAGAGTACAAAAACAGCGAATCTTCTCCGCTTCAATCAAAATTTGTTGTACAGTTACTTAAATCTTGAGAGTACAAAAACGGAGTGCAGTTTTTGATCAACTGGCTCGTGGTTGTACAGTTACTTAAATCTTGAGAGTACAAAAACAGGAAGGAGGACGGGGAGCCACACTTTGACGTTGTACAGTTACTTAAATCTTGAGAGTACAAAAACCAAAAACAGAATTTAAGAAAACAGCTGATGGTTGTACAGTTACTTAAATCTTGAGAGTACAAAAACCAATGCCAAGAGCACGATTGATTTCATTAAGTTGTACAGTTACTTAAATCTTGAGAGTACAAAAACTAAGAGCCATCTAGCACTTGATAGCTTCCGGTTGTACAGTTACTTAAATCTTGAGAGTACAAAAACTGCCTTTACTTCCACCGCCACCAGAACCGCGTTGTACAGTTACTTAAATCTTGAGAGTACAAAAACCTCAATCATAATCACTTTATTATTCTGCTCGTTGTACAGTTACTTAAATCTTGAGAGTACAAAAACTATCAAGACGGCAATACGAGCGCAATCATCGTTGTACAGTTACTTAAATCTTGAGAGTACAAAAACAATGCTCTACACATACGCAAGACGCTTTAAGTTGTACAGTTACTTAAATCTTGAGAGTACAAAAACATGTTTTAAGAAAGGAAAAAACAGAATGACGTTGTACAGTTACTTAAATCTTGAGAGTACAAAAACACGGGATATTTTGCAAGTTCGGTCCCTCACGTTGTACAGTTACTTAAATCTTGAGAGTACAAAAACGAGACTTCGATATTGTCATAGCAGATGGTTGTTGTACAGTTACTTAAATCTTGAGAGTACAAAAACTTTGGTCTTGCCCGTTTTCAAATCATGAATGTTGTACAGTTACTTAAATCTTGAGAGTACAAAAACACTAACGTATTTTGAGATGTTACTTGTCACGTTGTACAGTTACTTAAATCTTGAGAGTACAAAAACGTGACCAGTGGCCAGACCCGTTGCTCATGCGTTGTACAGTTACTTAAATCTTGAGAGTACAAAAACCGCGCTTGACGTTTTCGATTTCTAGTTTAGTTGTACAGTTACTTAAATCTTGAGAGTACAAAAACCTACCGCTTTGTGTTGCTCAGCAAGTTCTTGGTTGTACAGTTACTTAAATCTTGAGAGTACAAAAACTATTTATAAATACATTATACGATAATGAAGTTGTACAGTTACTTAAATCTTGAGAGTACAAAAACAGTATATAGACGCAAGTAAGAACGAAAACTGTTGTACAGTTACTTAAATCTTGAGAGTACAAAAACCTCAAATTCGTCAATTTCGATTTTTGTTCCCTCAAAAACATTATAAAGCCTTAAATCTTACTCGTCAATACTATTCTTCCAAATATTTCAATAACATAGGATTGATTGATCCAATACAGAATTTTGTTTTCATTTCATACTGATACAAATTATTCAAAATTTTTAATGCTACTTGATCCTCTATAGATAAACTCATCTGAAGAATGTCCGAACTAAATAAATAGGATCCAATTTTTCTTATAGAATCTAAAAATTCTTGTTCATCAGGTATTTGATTTATTGGATACTGATTAGTAAAGCGATTATACATGAATTCTAGCGAATAAAAATGATCAACATAATCGGAAACAATATTGATTTCCTCTAAAACTTCTTTCGTAACATGAAGATAACCTTCATTTGAAGGAAACAAAACAATATATAATGAATTACTATAATTAGTAAGAAGCTCCATTTTTTCGCAACACTCAACAAAATCATTATAGGATAGAAAATCGTCCAAATTTCGTAAGATAAGCAAGAACTTTTCAGAACTATTCGTAACCACAACTTCTAACATGGAAAGAAATAATAAAAGTTTTGTCTTATTGTCTACAAATTCAAATGAAATATTTTTATCATTTTTTCCAAAGTATGGTAAAAAATTCTTTTGAACCAATTGATCCGTATTAAAATATTTTGCTTCGGTATGATAGATAATATCATCTATTTGAAGATTCAACTTCTGATTCAATAGAAGTGAAATCCTATCTAGATTATCATTGATATTTTCAATTTGCTCCATTATCTCCATAGAATTAATCTTTTTCTTTATATAATCATAGGCTACTGTTCCTTTTTTATATTCTATTTGTTCAATTAAATCATTGATATTGGATATCTGAATAACACTGAATTCTGACCGGGAAACCATTGTATCGTCTATCAGTATTTTAGGTTCATTTTGTTCAAATAGAACTAAATCTTCCTCACTATATTTTTTTCCTCCAAAATACCATAATAGTATCTGCCAAATATAGTATTTTAATTGCTGATCTTGACCTACAATTTGAGTAAACGGACCAAAACTTAATGAAATATTATCCTTGTATGGATGACTAATGTTCATTTTCATATAACTACCAACTTATTATCACTGACTACTTCTTCTTGCTTTGTTTTTCCACCAATGATTAAAACCATTTCAGAAAATTGTTTCTCTGTTACTGCAAGTAAACGGACATTCCCACTTGGTAAATTACTCTGACTTAATTTTTTATAGAATTTACTAGCAAAACTTCGATTCGGACAGGTTCGATAATAAACAGAAAACTGCAACATTTCAAAACCATTAGCAATTAAGTCTTTTCGAAAGTTACGATAGACTCTCTTTTCTTGATTGGTTTCCATCGGTAAATCAAAAAAACACAATAATCTCAATGCTTCATACCTCATTTCCTTAACTCCATTCTATACTTGAAACCACCGGACAGTAAAATTTGCTAGTATCCTTATCAGAGATACATTTTAGAAAACCTTTGACATATTTATCCATTGCTACCGTTACAGAACACGTTTCTTTCCCATAACGTATCTTTGCGTTCAGTGTATCTGTCAACGCTAGACGAAATTCATATTTCAAATACTCTTCATCTCGTAAATTTTGATAGACCCAGACATCGATAATCTGCCGAAAAGGTTCCATTAGATCATCAACCAAGTTAAATTGGTTATATTCATTCTTATGGAAAATGCCAATCAAGGGATTCAAACCATACCCAGAAATAATACGTGCCATCTGAGCTCTCATAATCGCATAACCATAATTTAGACCAGCATTGATGACATCCGTTTCCTGTTGTGTAAGACGTACGAATTTCTTTCCAAAGAGTTCGTTAAAATAGACTTTAGCAGCATGACCTTCACGATTGGTTTTATCTCCATATTCAATATGATCTTTATAGTCTGCTAATAATTGAATGCAATCAATATTCTTCTCAAACATTGCAAGAACATCTTGTTGATTGTTTATTTTGAAATAGGTTACTATTTGCCATAATTTATCTTTTTGCTCCTGCGTCCACAATAATTGCTCCTGTAATTTTTTATAGGCTCTAAAATGGCCATTTTGAGAATGATAAATTCCAGTAGGCAAGTGCTCATTATCACAGACGATCAAGGCAATATTATACTTACTTAAAGCACTTAATAACCTTAAAGTTACAACAGTCTCCCCTCCTTCTGCTACAATTATCGAAATATCACTCAGTGGGATAACATAGTCTTGACCCATTTTCTTAATTAAAAGGTTATCCAACTTCAATTGCATTTTTTCACTCTGACAGACATGCACAATTCTCCAAGTCATCGTATTTTCCTCTTTCACAAAACGAAAACACCCAGCCATAATTGACAGGGTGTTGAATTCGGCATGAAGCCTTATCTTTGTAGCTTCTGCAAGATTTAAGTAACTGTGCAAGGCGTCCCTTACATTTACTATTATAATACATTGTACAAGCGTTTGCAACTCTTTTTTAAATATTTTTTAAAATTTGAGTTTTGGTTCATCACCCTCTTTTTTGATGAAATGTTTATTACCCAAAACATTTGTTTTGACTTTGTATATAGAAAGATTTTCTATTTGCATATTCTTTTGCAATTGATTAGAGGAAGGTGGTACCTTTCCCAATACTTCAAGTTCTTCTCCTTTCTCAAATTTTGCTTTTTCATAAGGTTTCAATTCTATTTTATGTTTTTCAAAACTTTTTGGATTATCTTTCCCAGTACGAGACCAAAATCTAAAAATTTGTTGACAATCCGTTTCAGTATCTTTAATTAAAATTAAATCATTCTTATATAAAGTAAACTTAAATTCAGAATTCTCACCAATTCCTTCTTTCTCTCTTAATTTTTTGTACTTCACTTCAGAAATACCATAAGCACCTCCCTCTTCGAAACACAAATCTGCATACTTTAATCCCAAAAATTCATATTTTTTAGTTTCCGTATTGTAGTATACATCTGTTCTCCAAGGATTTAAAGATAACAAAGCTACAGTATTTCGACTCCCATCAGGAGTTATATTTTTGTGTTTACCTAATAATATATCGTAGTATTTCAAACTTTTAATTTTTGGTCCATTACCTTTTTTACTGTACTTACGAATAGGCCCATTTTCTTGTCTATATTTCTCAAATGGATTAAAATCGACTAGTTTTCCAGTTTTATCGTATTCTTGAAATGGTCGATATTGTTCCATAATCTTCTCTATTACTTCGTCCCAAGTTTTTCTATCTTTCTGAAACATTAAGAATTGGGATTTATCCTTATTGTATAAATCTAAAAACTTATAGAATCCAGTTTTAGAAGGTGTTTTAGTCCCTAAAGAATAGATATCTTTAATTTTTCCCAAAGTATAAGTGTATTCTTTTTTCTCTTTATCCAATTTCGCTTTTCTTGTTGCGTAAATAGTAGCGTCTGAAATTTTTCGATTGAATTTTGAATCTACTTGATAAGAAAATAGTATACTATCCTCAAACTTCTTGCTACGCAATGTATCAACAAAATGGTCATAAGGAGCTTTAAATACTAATTCCTTGTATTCATCATCACTTAATGAAATAATTTCTCCAGTCTGTGAATCAACAAACTGTCCTTCTTTATAAGAAATCAGAGGATTATTCTGTTTTTTCCATAATCTTAATTGACTAGAAGCGGCAATAATTAAGGCATCAACAGCATGGTGGTGATAGGTTTCACGAGATTTTTCAAGTCCCCACTTTCTTCTTAGCTGAGAGGTAAATTGTCCACGTACTACTGAAATAGTTGTATCGAAATTATGATTTTTATAAAAATCTTGTAGAGCATTTAAAACAACTCGAGAAGAATATCGAGTGTCAACTAAATTCCGTTCGATGAATTTCTGCTTCACTTCAATTTTACTAATATCTTCTTCCGTTAAAAGGTACTCTTTCTTTTTATTACCTAATAATTTAGACTCTTTTACATAAGATTTAAACTCACGGTAGGACCAACCATCATCCATACTATCTAAAGCCTGAAACGGTGTACGTTGTCCCTTTTCTTGGTTTGCTGTAGCTAGAACCAATACTTTATTAGATAGACTATCATCAAACGATAAAGAAAGAGGTAAAATATGGTCAATTTCGTACTTGTACTGATTGTGAATTAAATCTGAAATTGGAATGTTCTTCCCAGTATAGAGACACTTTTCTCCCTGTTGATGCCATAAACGAATCTTAGTAGCTAATTCCTTATGCCCATGAAAAATGTTATCTGGCAACTCTTTTTTCCCATTGTATTGAAACGCCGCTTTTTCCATAGCTGCATTTTTCTCATCTTGGTTTGCCTTTTGACGTTTTATATAATCTTTCTTAGCGTCTTCTTCGTTATTTTCACGCGCCATTTCGATAACGATATTATCAAAGATACCATATTTTTTAGTTGCTTCGTTGATTATCTTTATGGCCTGTCTGACAGATTTCGCTACTACAGGGTTATAGATTTCTTCTGTTACTTCTTTTTCATCAATATACTTGCTTCTTTTTGATGTTTCTTTAGATTTTTGTTTCCCCAATCGTGTTAGAATTGTCATCTGCTCTTCTGAAGTTTCATAGAGTTCTGGTATCAATTCTATCATGAGTTTAAGAGAAAAATTATGCCATCCCTTACTAAATAGACTGCTATTATTTTTTCTAAATTGAACCAATTCAAGTACTTGGTCTTGACTAAAAGAATCCTTTAATTTTGTGTTAATCGCTTCTTCTATACCTTCTCGTTCAGTATTTAAAGTTAAAATATGGGCAAGCTCATCTAGAACATTTCTAGACAATTCCCCAACTGAAATTGTTTCTAGCGATTGCATTTTTCGATAGACTTCAAAAGTATGCATTTCAGGTTTATTGTTTACATCAACTCGATAACCACGTATCTGATCTACTGAAGTATCAATCATTTTAGCAATGTACTTCAATAAGGTTGAAGCTCCTAAGGTTTTAGCTTCCTTAGCATATTCAACAATAACTTTCTTTTGTTCCTCACTAAGTTTCTTCGTTTCTGTAGGAACTGTTAAATTATTTAAATCATTTAGTAAGTTAAACTCTTGAGCAGTATAGGAAGCTTTAGAGGCTCTGTATTCATTAGGATAAAATGTACATTTACCAATTAAAACACCAAAAATATTATCTAATGTTACGTACTCCCCTTTAGAGTCTTTATGAGTAGTATACCGTCCATAATCCGTCCGAGATTTTTCATTTCCTGGTCCATGATAATATTTTCTTTTCCCTGTAAGGATTTTTAGATAATCCTCGATAAACTCATCCGTAATTTTACTATTGAATTCCTGCTGTTTTCTAAGAATTCTTTCAGCTTCCTTTTTATACGCAGATGTTGAAAAAACATTGATCAATCGGCATTTCTCACCATTTTCTAAAACAGTGAAATCTCCCCTTATTTGACCATATCTTTCAAAACGATCAAGTTGGATTTGACCAGGTGTTTGTTCAGCAAGTAATTTTCTATTTTCCTCAACTGCCTTGCCATAATCAGACGATACTGTACCCCCATCCTCAGAAGCATCATCTAAATAGCTAATACCACGTCTCTTAACAATGTTCTTTAAAGCTATGAACAGCTCTTCATTCGTTAGTTGCTGATTCAAGCCATCTACACGAAGTCGATATGGATTAAGATTAATGGATACCTTAGAAAAATCAGTTAACAAACCATAGTCTTCAAATAGATCTTGAAAGCGAACACCACGGTGTTTTTTCCGACGATTTAATCGTCTAGCCTGTCTATTTTTTCTTCTTTCAACATTATTATCAGCCGTTGCAGCTGGAAAAAGTCGTGAATTCGCATGAATAATCTTACCAGAATTTTTTTCTAGAATTCCCACTCCTACGGAGGCAATACCAATATCCAAACCTAAAACTAAACCATTCACAATTATACTCCTAACCAATCATCATATTAATTAAATTTTACTCCTTACTTCCTAAAAAATCAAATCATTATATGCAATTAACTAAAATATCCTGTCTTTTTATAATTATATGCAAATTCTCCCGTTTTCATCATTGATAAAAACAAAAAAGCGTAATCTAACGCTTTTTAAGTTCTATTTTAACTTGAGTGATTTCTCCATAAAAATTTCTAGTTTATATGCCCCCTGCAGGAATCGAACCTGCAACTACTCCTTAGGAGGGAGTTGTTATATCCATTGAACTAAGGGAGCTAGAGAAAAACTCTGCTGAATGAGCAGAGTTTTTTAGTCGAATTAACGACGGATTTCTTTGATACGAGCTGCTTTACCTTGAAGAGCACGCAAGTAGTACAATTTCGCACGACGTACTTTACCGTAACGAACAACTTCAATCTTTTCAACACGTGGAGTGTGGATTGGGAAGATACGCTCAACACCTACACCATTAGAGATTTTACGAACTGTGTAGTTTTCTGAGATTCCAGCGCCTTTACGTGCGATAACAACACCTTCAAAAATCTGGATACGTTCACGGTTACCTTCGACAACTTTCGCGTGTACACGAACAGTGTCACCAGGACGGAATGATGGGATATCTGTACGAAGTTGACCTTCAGTCAAGCTTTGGATTAATGGATTCATTTTATTCTCCTATCTTTGTCAATCTTGAGGAACCTTCCTCAGCGGATAAACTGTATTTTTGTGCGTCCATTACACACAAGATACAGTTTACCAAATTTCCACCTAAAAGTAAAGAAATTTATAGCAGAATTCCTAAAAAAATCGCTAGAAAACCGCCTATGTAGGTTAAGAATAAATAGCTATAAAATACCTTCTTATCGCTTAACAGTCTTTGCAGCTCGTCATTCAAGGTTGAAAAGGTCGTCAACCCTCCACAAAAACCTGTCGCTAGGATGGCATATACTTCCTTGGACTCCACATGATTGTAGAGTAAGCCGATTAAAAAACAGCCTAGAAGATTGGCAATGAGAGTTCCTAGTGGCAATTTAGAAGCTTGATTATAGCGGGAAAAGAAATAACGCACAAGGGCTCCGAACCCGCAGGCGATTGCAAGATAAACGATTACCATTTCTTCCTCCCTAGAACATAAGCCAAGAGCAGACCTCCTCCAATGCTCAAAAGTAGATAGATGATTAAGCTAAGATAACGCCCGGTATCAAGCAGTTTCACGGCATCAAGCATTAGACTAGAAAAGGTTGTTAAACCTCCGCAAAAACCCGTCCCCAGCGCTAAAACCAAGCCTTTACTAGTTCCCTTATGGACCAGATAGCCTTTCACCAGATAGACCAAGCAGAATATTCCCAGATAATTGACGAGGAGGGTTCCCCAAGGAAATTCAGGACTGGCTGGCAACCAAGTGGAAACCAGATAGCGGACAAGGCCTCCCACCATTGCAGCTAGGAAAATTCCGAGCGGATAGAATTGTTCTTTTTTCATTTGATGTTTTGATCCTGATAATCACGCGAACGCTTGAGAATGTCTGAAAAAGTTGCAACAATGGTCTCTTGATAGCGCTTATCTTCCACTCGATTTTTGACCTTTTCAAAAATAATTTCTTCTCTCTTAGAATCTAAGATTGGCTTACCAGATGCTTTCTTATAAGCAACAACCCCTTCAACTAGGTGCATCCGTTCTTCTAGGAGCTTGACGATTTGGTCGTCGATTTGATCAATTTCTTGCCGAATAATATCTAAATTCATACAGTCTCCTCCTTTATTTGAATTATTGTATCAAAAAGCCTCTAAATAGGCTAGTAAAATCCCAAAAAAACTAATAAAAAAACGCACTGACTTCTTCCAGTCAGCGCAGTTTGATTCTTATCCTACTTTTGCAGCTAATTCTTCTGCGAATTGTTCCAAGCGTTCGATGTCTTCTTCTTCAGCAGACAGATCCACTTTAACACACTCTGAACCTTTTTCTGCTCCTGTCGCTACAAAAACGCGATCAAAGTCATCGACAGCCTTACAGAATTCGTCGTAGAAGGTATCTCCTGAACCGACCACTCCGTAGATTTTACCATTCAAGTTGAGATCTGCTAGGTCTTCATAGAAGTCCATCATCTCATCTGGCAATTCTCCGTCTCCATAAGTATATGTCGCAACGATTGCGATATCCGCTTCCAAGAAGTCTGAAGCGTCAACAGTTGTACATTCATCAACATCGACATCCAAGCCCAAGTCACGCAATTTATCTGCTACAATATCTGCAATTTCTTCGGTATTACCGGTCATACTGGCAAATACAATTTTTGCTAATGCCATATCGTCCTCCTCAATTTATCTTTCTCCATTATATCATATCTTTTTCATTTTAAAAATAAAAATTCTTGTGCTACAATGAAATGAGAAAGAATTGAGGTTATTTATGGAAATTTGCCAGCAAATCTTAGAGAAAATCAAAGAATACGATACCATTATCATTCATCGTCATATGAAACCAGATCCAGATGCCTTAGGGAGTCAGGTAGGTTTAAAAGCTCTTCTCACACACCATTTTCCAGAAAAGACTATCAAAGCAGTCGGTTTTAACGAACCAACTCTAACCTGGATGGCAGAAATGGATACTGTCCAAGACAGTGATTACCAAGGAGCTCTTGCGATTATTTGTGATACAGCGAATCGTCCTCGTATCGATGATAGACGCTATGAACAAGCTGCTTTCACCATCAAAATCGATCACCATCCAAATGATGATATCTATGGTGACCTATCTTGGGTGGATACAAGTTCAAGTAGTGCTAGTGAGATGATTGCATTATTTGCTCAAGAAAATCAGCTAGCTTTGTCTAGTGAAGCGGCACGACTTCTCTATGCAGGAATTGTCGGGGACACAGGGCGTTTTCTCTACCCGTCAACTAGTGCCCGTACCTTTAGAATAGCTGCCCAGCTCCGAGAAGTTGATTTTGACTTTGCTGGATTGTCTCGTCAAATGGATACCATGAGCTTTAAGATTGCAAAACTGCAAGGGTATGTTTATGATCACCTAGAAGTTGATGAAAATGGAGCTGCACGCGTTCTGCTTACTCAAGACATCTTGGAAAAATATAAGGTTACAGATGCTGAAACAGCAGCGATTGTTGGAGCACCTGGTCGAATTGATTCTGTTAAGGCTTGGGCTATCTTTGTTGAACAAGCTGATGGTCACTTCCGTGTGCGTATGCGCAGTAAAATCACTCCTATCAATGAAATTGCCAAAGAACACGACGGAGGAGGACACCCATTAGCCAGTGGTGCCAATTCCTATAGTCTAGAAGAAAACGAAATCATCTACCAAAAATTAAAAAACTTGCTTAAAAACTGATAAAATACTTGATAAACTTTTCAGAATCTGATAGACTAGTAAGGTAACAATCTATGGCTCGCAAAGAGACCATGGCAGAAAGGAAATATTGCAAAATGAAAAAAGATATCCATCCAGAATATCGCCCAGTTGTCTTCATGGACACAACTACTGGTTACAAATTCCTTAGCGGTTCAACAAAACGCTCTAACGAAACTGTTGAGTTCGAAGGCGAAACTTACCCATTGATCCGTGTGGAAATTTCATCAGACTCACACCCATTCTACACTGGACGTCAAAAGTTCACCCAAGCAGATGGACGCGTGGATCGTTTCAACAAAAAATACGGTCTCAAATAATAAAAAAAAAGAACAGTTTCAACTGTTCTTTTTTTACTTCTTTTTATGAATCAACCACTACTATTATCTCAATATCAAGCTTCAAGCTAGTGCCGAGAACTAATTTGAACAAGTTTAAAAAATATCGAAAAGAAGCTTGATATTGAGAATGGTTAAGATAATGGAAACTGCGTAGCCTAGGATTGTGTTCCACTTAGCATTGGTAAATTCTCCCATCAGTGACTTTTTAGAAGTCAGATAGATTAAGGGGAAGATTGAAAACGGAAGAGCAATTGACAGAAAGACTTGTGAATAGACCAATAACTGATCCAAGGTTTTTTCTTGATGTCCAAACAAGACGGCTACAATAATCACAGGGAGCAAGGCAAAAATACGTGTACCAATACGGATAAGCCACTGAGGCAATCTTAGATGTAAAAAGCCTTCCATGACAATCTGTCCTGTCAAGGTACCTGTAATAGTCGAATTTTGGCCACTTGCTAAGAGAGCTAGAGCAAATAAAGTTGACAGAGTTGAGCTGGCTATCGCTCCTGCTATTGTTGAATCCTGTAAAGCATTGTACATTTGAGAAAAAGCTGAAATTTCAGATGCATGACCAAAAAAGAGGGAGGCACCTAAAATGAGAAGCAAGGAATTGACAATAAAGGCTAAGGACAACTGAAGATTTGAATCCCATGTCATAAAACGCACGGCTTTCCGAACATCCTTCTTATCTTTGTGATCGATTTTCCTTGTTTGGGATAGGGATGAATGAAGATAGAGATTATGGGGCATGACTGTCGCTCCTACAATTCCTAGAGCTAATGTTAATTGGCTTTCATGACCTGGAAATGGTGTTTCAAATAATGTAGGAGTCGGTAAATAACCACTAAAGATTCCCTGAATACTTGGACTGGATAAGGCCACCAGATAGGTAAAGATGGCTAATATGGTTAAAATAAGAGTCGTAACAATGGCTTCAATTTTTTTGAAGCCAAATTTCATCAATAAAAGTAACAAAAATACATCTAAAACGGTTAGGAGGATATCAATCATAATCGGTATTTTAAACAAAAGATTTAAGGCAATCGCTGAGCCTAGAACCTCAGCTAAGTCTGTCGCCATTAAAGCCAATTCTAAAATCACCCATAAACTATAGCGAAGCCATTTGGGAGCATGATGAGCTGTTGCCTGTGCTAGATCCATCCTAGTCACGATACCGAGCTTTCCAGCCATCTGTTGTAACTGCATAGCAATGATGGAGGAAATCAAAATAACAAATAAGAGACTATATTTGTAGGAAGCACCACCAACCACACTGGTAATCCAGTTTCCAGGATCCATATAACCAACTGCTACAAGGGCTCCAGGTCCTAAAAATGCTTTTAGATTTTGCCAAAAATGATTGTTATTCGGAGTTTCAATAGATTGGTTGATCTCAGAAAGAGAGACTTTTTTGTAAGAAGACATCGGAATTTTACACTTTCTAATCTGTCTTTACCTATTTTCTTAATGGAATTTTTGAAAATATCATGAAAATAGTTTCCTATTTCCAATTCTTCCTTATTATATCACATTTTGGAATGATTCCTAATAAAAGAAATGATAGTTGAAATAGGCAATATCAGTATTGTAAAAGCCAGCGTTTTCTGACGCTGGCTTTAAAACTGTGAAAATTCTTTCTCAACTAAATCGCTTCTGTGACAAAACTACGACTTTCTAGCACCTTGAGCATGGCATCTGCTGTGTCTAGGGCTGTAAAGAGTGGCACACCGTGTTCAATGGCTGAACGACGGATTTGCTCACCATCTTCGTCAGCAGTTCGTTTGGTTCCGACAGTATTGATAATCGCTTGAATTTTCCCTTTGCGGACAAAGCTTGGGATATCCTTCTCATCATCACCAATCTTACCAACAGGCTGGGCATGCAGTCCATGACTGGCAAAGAAGGCTGCTGTCCCTTCTGTCGCGAGGACACCGTAGCCAATATTTTGGAAACGACGAGCCAAGTCCAAGGCTTCTTCTTTGGCATCATCTGCGATGGTAAAGACAACATTTCCAAAGGTTGGCAAGTGTAGGTAGGAAGCTTCAAAAGCCTTGTAGAGAGCTTTTTCCAAAGTAGTATCAGAACCCATAACTTCCCCTGTTGACTTCATTTCAGGACCGAGCAAGCTATCTACTTTCGCTAGCTTGGTAAAGGAGAAGACTGGCGCCTTGATATGAACGCGAGTGCTTTCTGGATAAAGGCCATCTTGGTAGCCAAGTTCTTCAAGACTTTGACCAAGAATGAGCTTAGTCGCTACCTGAGCCATAGGAATATTAGTTACCTTAGAAAGGAATGGCACCGTACGACTGGCACGTGGGTTAACCTCAATGACATAGACTTTTTCATCTTTGATGACAAACTGGATGTTCATCATGCCAAGACAGTTGAGACCGATTGCTAGGCGTTTGGTGTAGTCTGCGATGGTTTCCTGAACCTTTTGCGACAAGGTTTGTGGTGGGTAAACGGCCATTGAGTCACCTGAGTGGACACCGGCACGTTCGATATGCTCCATGATACCAGGGATGAGAACATTTTCTCCATCTGAAATGGCATCAACTTCGCACTCTTGCCCAACGATGTATGAATCAACAAGAACTGGGTGGTCTGGACTGGCCTTAACAGCGGTACGCATGTAAGAACGAAGATCTTCTTCGTTTTCTACGATTTCCATGGCACGTCCACCCAATACATAAGATGGGCGAACGAGGACTGGAAAACCAATCTTGCGAGCAGCAAGCACTGCTTCTTCTTCATTGGTTGCTGTTTGTCCTGGTGGCTGTGGAATATCCAAGTCTTTGAGGGCTTGCTCAAAGAGGTCACGGTCTTCGGCACGGTCTAGGTCAGCAACTTGTGTACCAAGGATGGCCACACCCGCTTTTGCCAAGGGCTCTGCAAGGTTGATAGCTGTTTGACCACCGAACTGCACGATAACGCCTTTTGGTTGCTCCAAGTCGATGACATTCATGACATCTTCAAAAGTCAACGGTTCAAAGTAGAGCTTGTCAGATACCGAGAAGTCCGTTGAAACTGTCTCTGGATTTGAGTTCATGATGATGGCTTCGTAACCAGCTGCCTGGATAGCCTTAACAGAGTGAACGGTTGCGTAGTCAAACTCAACCCCTTGACCGATACGGATTGGACCTGAACCTAGGACAAGGACAGATTCCTTATCAGACTTGATAGACTCATTTTCCCATCCATAGGTTGAATAGAAATATGGAGTCTCTGATTCAAATTCTGCCGCACAGGTATCGACCATCTTGTATACTGGGACAATCTTATTTTCCAAACGAAGTTTGCGAACTTGGGCAGCTGTCGTTTCCCAGAGTTCAGCAATCTTGCGGTCTGAGAAGCCATTGAGTTTGGCAGTTCTCAAAACATCTAAATCTTGTGGATGGGCACCCAATTCCTGCTCAATTTCAAAGATGTGCAAGAGTTTATCAAGATAGAAGATATCAATCTTAGTCAATTCAGCAATTTCTTCTGGTGTGTAACCACGGCGAATAGCTTCTGATACATAGAAGAGACGGTCATCTTGGGCCTTGACAACCTTTTCAATCAAGGCATCATCAGAAACTTCTGCAAGTTCAGGCATTTCATTGTGGTGAACCCCAATTTCAAGTGAACGACAGGCTTTTAGAAGAGATTCCTCGATGTTCCGACCGATGGCCATGACTTCTCCAGTCGCTTTCATCTGAGTTCCCAGACGGCGCTCACCTTTTTCAAACTTGTCAAATGGGAAACGTGGAATCTTGGCAACGACGTAGTCAAGGGCTGGTTCAAACATGGCATAGGTTGAACCTGTAACTGGGTTGATAACCTCATCCAGGGTCAAACCAACTGCAATTTTGGCAGCCAATTTAGCAATCGGATAACCTGTCGCCTTAGAAGCAAGGGCAGAAGAGCGTGATACACGAGGGTTTACTTCGATAACATAGTACTTAAAGCTATGGGGATCAAGGGCCAGCTGAACGTTACACCCACCTTCAATCTTGAGTGCTCGAATGATGCTCAAGCTCGCGTCACGTAGCATTTGGTTTTCATAGTCTGACATGGTTTGTGCAGGGGCAAATACGATAGAATCCCCTGTATGAATCCCAACTGGGTCAAAGTTTTCCATGTTACAAACAACCAAGGCATTGTCAGCTGAGTCGCGCATCACTTCGTATTCGATTTCCTTGAAACCTGCGATTGAACGTTCAATCAAACATTGAGTAACAGGTGACAACTTCAACCCATTTTCAGCGATTTCGCACAATTCTTCTTCGTTGGCACACATACCACCACCAGTACCACCAAGGGTAAAGGCTGGACGAACGATAACAGGGTAGCCGATCGATGCCGCAAAGGCAACAGCTTCTTCCACTGTGTTGACAATTTCAGATTCTGGGATTGGTTGCTCAAGCTCTTCCATCAATTGTTTAAAGAGGTCACGGTCCTCAGCTTGGTCAATGGCAGACAATTTAGTACCCAGAAGTTCGACACCAAGCTCATCTAAGATACCATTTTTAGACAATTCCATGGCCATATTGAGCCCTGTTTGCCCACCAAGAGTTGGAAGCAGAGCATCTGGACGTTCCTTACGGAGAATACGTGTCACAAATTCAAGTGTAATCGGTTCGATGTAAACCTTGTCTGCAATCTCCTTATCCGTCATGATAGTTGCAGGGTTTGAGTTCACCAAGACAACTTCATAACCTTCCTCTTTCAAAGACAAGCAAGCCTGAGTCCCCGCGTAGTCAAACTCAGCAGCCTGACCAATAATAATCGGACCAGAACCAATCACCATAATTTTTTGAATATCAGTACGTTTAGGCATAGTTTATGATACAAAGCCCGTAAAGAACATAGTGAAAATAGGAAACTCGGTGCAGACGCCGCCTTTAGCGTCAAGACGATGTTTATCTTTTTCACACAGTTCTTAGGGCGTGTTCACTTCCGCGAACAATGTATCTTCTCCTTTCTATTCGGCAACTCTCGGGTTGCCATTAAATAAATTCTCCGACGATTTTTTAGAGAAACGATATTTTTCGATAAAAAATCTAGTGCAGGGAGTTTTTAGTTCGCACAATAGCGACTAAAAGAAACGACCTGCCTTTCTATTCGTCGCCTCACAGAGCGACATTAAATAAATTCTCCGATGATTTTTCAATAATAAATCGAGTGTAAAAATTTTCATCATCTCATTGCTCAACTAAAAGAAAGGACTTGCCTTTTTATTCGACAAGCCTCTGACAGAGTTTCCTATATCAGCGATTAGCAGATTTAAACGACTCCATCATTTCGATAAATTCATCAAAGAGATAGCTTGCATCATGCGGTCCTGGAGCTGCATCTGGGTGGAATTGCACAGAGAAACCTGGTTGGTATCTGTGACGCACACCTTCAACTGACTTGTCATTGATTTCTTCATGGGTAATAATCAAATGCTCTGGCAAATCCTCACGGCTAACCGCATAACCATGGTTCTGGCTAGTAAAGTCTACTCGGCCTGTTGCAATTTCACGCACCGCGTGGTTAAATCCACGGTGACCAAACTTCATCTTGTAGGTCTTAGCACCATTTGCCATAGCAAAAAGTTGATGTCCCATACAGATACCAAAGATCGGAATTTTCCCTTGCACACCACGAATCATATCGAGCGCCTGGGGAACATCTTCTGGGTTACCTGGACCGTTTGACAACATGACCCCGTCAGGATGGAGATGGAGAATCTCTTCTGCTGTTGTTGTGTATGGAACAACGGTCACGTTACAGTTACGCTTAGATAGTTCGCGTAAGATGGAGTGTTTGAGACCAAAGTCTACCAATACGACACTCAATCCAACTCCAGGAGCAGGATAAGCTGTCTTAGTAGAGACTTGCTTGATATTATCTGTCGGTAGAACTGTCGCTTGGAGCTGGTCTATGATATGGTCCATCGTATCACCAACATGCGTAAGGGTTGCACGCATGGTACCATGCTTACGGATAATTTTTGTCAAAGCCCGGGTATCAATTCCTGAGATACCTGGGATTTTCTTCGCTTTCAAGAATTCATCCAAGGTCATTTGATTGCGCCAGTTGCTTGCTCTACGCGCTTCTTCAAAAACTACTACCCCCTTACAGGTAGGACTGATGGACTCGTAGTCGTCACGGTTAATTCCATAATTTCCCACCAAAGGATAGGTAAAGGTTAAGATTTGTCCATTGTAAGACTGGTCTGTTATGGATTCTTGATAGCCTGTCATCCCTGTATTAAAGACAATTTCACCTGTTACATCAATATCTGCTCCGAAGGCCTTGCCTTCAAATACTGTACCATCTTCTAATACTAGAAGTCGTTTTTTCATCTACTCACCTCTCGTTGATGCTCTCAGACATCTTTTAACGCTTTGTGCCTTATTTTGCTTTTCTATAGGCCAGCACAGATTCTAAAATTGCCATTCTGACAAAGACACCGTTGGTCATTTGCTGAACAATACGTGATTTCGGTGCTTCTACCAAGTGATCAGCGATTTCCACATCACGATTGACTGGAGCTGGGTGCATAAGGATTGCTTTTTCTTTCAAGCGGTCATAGCGCTCTTGTGTCAAACCATGCTGGTTATGATAGTCTTCTTTTGAAAATCCTGTCACAATTTCATGACGTTCATGCTGCACACGAAGAAACATCATAACATCTACTTGATCAATCACCTCATCAATTGATACAAAGCGACCGTAATGTTCAAACTCCTCACTTCTCCATTCCTCAGGACCTGCAAAGTAAAGCTCCGCTCCCAAGCGTTTAAGGATTTGCATATTAGACTTAGCTACCCGTGAGTGGTTGAGGTCGCCAGCGATAGCCACCTTAAGACCTTCAAAATGTCCAAATTCTTCATAAATTGTCATCAAATCAAGCAAACTTTGGCTAGGGTGTTGCCCTGAACCGTCCCCACCATTGATAATCGAAGTTGTGATGGTCGGGCTAGCAATCAATTCTCTGTAGTAGTCCACCTCTGGGTGACGAATGACACAGGCATCCACTCCTAGTGCAGAAAGCGTCAAGATCGTGTCATAGAGTGTTTCACCCTTATTCACTGAACTGGTCTTCACATCGAAATCCAAAAGATCAAGTCCAAGTTTCAGTTCTGCTACCTCAAAGGATTTGTGGGTACGAGTTGAACTTTCAAAGAAAAGGTTGGAAACGATATGTTGTTCCTCATAAGAAGCACTCGCTCCGTTTTTAAATTCGATTCCTCGTTTGATCAATTTCATTACTTGTTCTACAGTAAGGTCTTCCATAGAAACGACATGTTGCAAAGCTTGTTGATTTTCTGACATTTTTTTACTCCTTTTAGTGTTTTAGGCTTGTTCTGTGATTAGTACTCTGTCTTGTCCATCTAATTCTGTCATCTCTACGATAATTTCTTCAGAACGACTGGTTGGGATGTTTTTTCCAACATAGTCCGGACGGATTGGAAGCTCTCTATGACCACGATCAACCAAGACTGCCAAACTCACACGAGCAGGGCGACCATGACTGACGATGTTGTCAATAGCTGCGCGAATGGTACGACCTGTATAGAGCACATCGTCCACCAAGATGACTTCCCGATCTGTTACATCAACAGAGATCAAAGAAGTATCTTCACCACTTTTTACATCGTCACGGAAAGGTTTAGTATCTAGTTCTACCACTGGAACAGCGATATTTTCTAACTGTTCCAAGCGTTCTTGGATACGACGAGCGATAAAAACACCTCGCGTTTTAATACCAGCCAAAACGATTTTATTCAAATCTTTGTTTCGCTCAATAATCTCGTAGGTAATCCGAGTAATCGCTCGTTTGACGGTCAATTCGTCTACAACTTCTTTTGTCCTCATGACAAACCTCCAAAAAGAAAAGTCTCCTTAACAAGGAGACTTCAGAATGTATAGCCAAGCCAGCCCTACTGTAAAGAGTATAGACTTCTGCTATCTATTGATCCGACTCCTTGCCTGCCTCACGGGACAGGTTTAAAGGAATATTTTATTGTTATTACTATATCACAAAGAATGGATCAATGCAAGAAAAAAACATAAAATTTTTATCTTATAACGAACTAAAATCATATAATTGGGGATAGTGATCGCATTCTGGGTTCTTTGGATGACAGATAGCCCGTCCAAAGTAAATCATGGCTTGATGGGCTGCCAACCATTTCTCTGGTGGCAGAATATCCATGACACGTTTTTCTACTTCAAGGGGTGTGGCCGATTTTTTAACAATATCATGGTGCTTGCAGATACGTTCAACATGGGTATCCACTGCAAAGGCTGGAATTCCAAAGCCCACACTCATAACTACATTGGCTGTTTTACGTCCAACACCTGCTAGACTTTCTAATTCCTCGCGAGTCTGAGGGACTTTACCATCAAAATCATCTAGTAGCTGTTGGGCACATTTTTTTAGAAACTTGGCCTTATTGCGATAAAGTCCTAGACGGGAAATATGTGAGGCAATTTCACTTTCAGTCGCGACAGACATGGCTTGAGGCGTTGGAAAAGCTGCAAAGAGAGCTGGCGTAGCCTTGTTGACTGCAGCATCTGTTGTCTGAGCTGACAACATCACCGCAACCAGGAGTTCAAAATGATTAGTAAAATCAAGACTAGGCTTGGCATCTGGAAAGAGGGCAATAATTTCCTCAATGACATGACGGGCACGTTTCTTGGATAAAACCATCTACTCGTCTCCATCAAATAGTCCTTGTAAGCCAGCAAATGGACTGTTTTCTTCTTTCTTGACTGCTTGTTGAGCTTGGTATTCGTCTTCAGTCATGATTTGCCAGTCATTTCCAGACACAAAACCTTGGCCCGCCTCTTCTTCTGCCGTCAAGACCTTGATAGGGATATTGAGCAGAATATTATCTGCTACGCTCTCAGCAAGGTCGATTTCCCCATTTTCGATAGGCAAGACCAAATCATCATCTAGAACTTCCTGGTCTAGTTGGTTGGTCGCTCCTTCCATGAAAACTTCTGTGACTGGATAAGATTCAGCCAACTCAACTGGCTCCATACTGCGGCTGGAAGCAAGGACAATGGTATATGACAACTGATAGTCCAAGAAATACAGACGGTCTTCGTACTGTACCTTCCCCACTGCAAGGATATCTTTGACATCTAAAATCTCTTGGTTCCGTTTACGCAAGTCTGCTGCCAGGTCTAAAGCTTGTTCAAAGTGTAGGCCTTCAGGCTGCTTACGAATTTCTTGAATATTTAACTTCATATTTCCTCCATAAAGATGTACTCACTTGATTATACCATGAAAAGGCTATAAGTCAGCTTTCCAAACTTTGATATTAAAACCTCATTTTTTAATATATTTACTATGACAAACTTTCCTATTAGTGCTATACTATAGGCAAGAATACACCAGAGCAAGGAGGATGCTCATATGGAAGATAAAGCACTCATCACTGAAGCTTACCAACTCCTTTCCGAGTTAAATAAAAGCTACCAAAGCTGTAAACAAGGTACAGCCGATGATCTTCGACTGCAAGAGCTGCTGAACACCACTCTTAAGGAATTAAAAAAAGCAGAAAAGCTGGACAACAGTATCTTAATCGACCTTGAGAAATTTTACCAACGTACCAGTCTTCTGATTGGACTTGGCAGCCTAAAACTAAACGATCAAGCTCGTGATGCTTGGCGCAACTATGACAAGTTCCACTACGAACATGTCAAACACGTGCTAACTCTCTATGGACCTGTTTTCGGATTTTAGAGTTTATAATTTTGGATTTACTATTGACAAAGTTTCCTAAAAGGTATAGGATAGAGGTATTAATACTCGGAGGTAAGGGAGACATGAACAACTAAGTCTATCAAATAAAGAAACTTTATTTAGTAGATCTTGTTTTTGTCTCTTTTTGTGTGCTCTTTTTGTACTGGATTTTCTGGTACTTTATCCTCATTGAAAATCAAAAAACTAGAAAGCTATGCTCCTCTTGGGTTGGGTTAGGCAGCTCCAAGCTAGTTTGACGAGCTTTTCAACGAGGATAATAGAGTTTTTAACAGTGACTTTGGGCTCTACTAGATAAAGTAGAGCTTTTTGTTATGCACTATCGACATTCTAGAAAGGGCGACAATATGATAAAAATCAATCATCTGACCATCACACAAAACAAAGATTTACGAGATCTTGTATCTGACCTAACCATGACTATCCAAGACGGGGAAAAGGTTGCTATTATCGGCGAAGAAGGAAATGGCAAATCAACCTTGCTACGAGCTTTAATGGGGGAAGCATTACCTGATTTTACTATCAAGGGCGATATCCATTCTGATTGTCAATCACTGGCCTACATTCCTCAAAAACTCCCTGAAATCCTGAAAAATAGGACTCTACACGACTACTTCTTTTTGGATTCTACTGAATTAGACTACAGCATTCTTTATCGTTTGGCGGAGGAGTTGCATTTTGATAGCGACCGTTTTGCTAGCGACCAAGAAATTGGCAGTCTATCAGGGGGCGAAGCTTTGAAAATTCAGCTCATCCACGAGTTAGCCAAACCCTTTGAGATTCTATTTTTAGATGAACCTTCAAATGACCTAGACCTTGAAACAGTTGATTGGCTAAAAAGTCAGATTCGAAAGAGCAGGCAAACAGTTATTTTTATTTCGCACGATGAAGATTTTCTTTCTCATACGGCAGATACTATTGTCCACTTGCGACTGGTCAAGCATCGGAAAGAAGCGGAAACGCTAGTCGAGCATTTAGACTATGATCGCTATAGTGAGCAGAGAAAGGCTAATTTTGCCAGACAAAGTCAGCAAGCTGCTAACGACCAGAGAGCCTATGACAAAACCATGGAAAAACATCGCCGAGTTAAGCAAAATGTAGAAACTGCACTTCGAGCTACCAAAGACAGCACTGCTGGTCGCCTATTGGCTAAAAAGATGAAAACAGTTCTCTCTCAAGAAAAACGCTTTGAAAAGGAAGCTCAGTCGATGAAACAAAAGCCACTTGAAGAGGAACAAATCCAACTCTTCTTCTCAGATATCCAACCATTAGCGGCTTCTAAAGTCTTAATCCGACTGGAAAAGGAAAAGTTGTCCATTGGTGAGCGCGTTTTGGTTCAAGGACTTCAACTAACTATCCGTGGCCAATATAAAATCGGTATCATCGGGCCTAATGGTATTGGGAAATCGACTCTGCTAGCCAAGTTGCAACAACTGCTCAGCGCCAAAAGAGAAGTTTCGCTTGGTTTTATGCCACAAGATTACCATAAAAAACTGCAATTGGATTTATCTCCAGTAGCCTATCTCAGCAAAACTGGGGAAAAAGAGGAACTACAGAAAATCCAATCTCACCTAGCTAGCCTCAATTTCAGCTATCCAGAGATGCAGCACCAAATCCGTTCCTTATCTGGTGGTCAACAGGGTAAACTGCTTCTTTTGGAATTAGTCCTGCGTAAACCAAACTTTCTTCTTCTAGATGAGCCTACACGTAATTTTTCTCCCACTTCTCAACCCGAAATAAGAAAACTCTTTGCCTCTTATCCCGGCGGTCTGATCACTGTTTCGCATGACAGACGCTTCTTAAAAGAGGTCTGTACGAGTCTCTATCGTTTGACAGAAAATGGTTTGGAAGTCGTCGATTTACAAGATTTATAAATGTTGAACATAGCAAAAATCCAGAGCCGGTCTCTGGATTTTTTTTACATGTGTTTCAAGCGTTCGATTCGCTCTGAGATAGGTGGGTGGGTATAAAAGAGTTTTTGAAGTCCACCACCTTTCTTGGGATCATTGATATAAAGAGCGCTGCTGGCATCGTCAACATGGTGATGCATCGGCTCGCTATTGTCCAACTTGCGCAGCGCATTGATCATCCCTTGAGGATTGCGGGTCAGCTCCACACTGGATGCATCCGCCAGAAATTCCCTCTGACGGGAAATGGCTAATTGCACCAAGGTTGCAGCGAGAGGTGCCAGAACAATGGCTAAGAGAGAGATAACAAGCATGATAATCTCTAAACCATTTCCATCACGATCATTATCGCTCCGTCTGCGACCAGCGCCTCCCCACCACATCATACGACCTGCCATACTAGACAGAAGGGTAATGGCACTGGCAAGGGCAACAGCAATGGTCGAAATGCGAATATCGTAGTTTCGGATATGGCTGACCTCATGGCCCATAACAGCTTCTAGCTCCTCACGATTCATGATAGCTAGGAGACCCGACGTTGCCGCAACTGCCGCATTCTGCGGATTAGAACCTGTTGCAAAGGCATTTAAGGAAGAATCCTCAATGATGAAAACACGCGGCATAGGAATCTGAGCGACCATAGCCATATCTTCTACTACATGGTAGAGGTCTGGTGCTGTTTGCTCATCAACCTCACGCGCCCCATTCATAGACATGACAATCTCTGTCGATTGAAAGATCATGGTCAGAGCGTAGATAAGACCAATAATCAAGGCAATAATCATGCCACCAAGACCTGAACGCATAAAGAGATAGCCAACCGCATAACCAACCAAGGCTAAGAGCAAGAAGAAAACCAGCAACAAAATCCAAGTTTTTCGTTTATTGCTCGCAATTTGATCAAACAACATCTTAGTCACCTAATCCGCTAAAGTCAACTTTAGGAACTGCCTTTTCCTCTTCAGGTGTTTGAAGGAAGTCTGCAGCTTTAAAGCCAAATAGTCCTGCGATGATGTTACTTGGGAAGCTTTCAAGTTTTACATTGTAGTTGCTGACAACACTGTTGTAGAGTTGGCGAGAGTAAGAAATTTTATTTTCTGTATTGGTCAACTCTTCTTGCAATTTGATAAAGTTAGCACTAGCTTTCAAGTCTGGGTAATTCTCTGCTACTGCAAAGATACCAGAAATCTGGCGAGTAAGGGCATCACTGGCCTTCATAGCTTCAGCTGGTGACGTTGCTGCGGCTACTTGTCTACGAAGTTCTGTCACTTTTTCCAAAGTAGAACCTTCATATTTCGCATAGCCTTTGACTGTTTCAATCAAGTTTGGGAGGAGATCATTACGACGCTTCAATTGAACATCGATCTGGCTCCAAGCCTCCTTGGTCTGCATACGATTTTTAACCAAACCGTTATAGCTAACAATCACAAAAATAACAATCAGAGCCAAAACTCCAAGAATAATCCAAATCATAATCTTATTCCTTTCTGCTTTTAGATTAATACCAGTATATCAAAATTTTAATGAATATGGTAAAATAAGATGATACTAGGGAAGGAAACTACTATGAAACCAGAAACATTTTACAGCTTGATCGCTGAGCAAAATCTTCCACTTTCGGACCAGCAAAAAAAACAATTTGAACGTTATTTTGAACTCTTGGTCGAGTGGAATGAAAAGATTAATTTGACCGCTATTACAGACAAGGAAGAAGTTTATCTCAAACATTTTTATGATTCGATTGCACCCATCCTGCAGGGTTTGATTCCCAATGAAAATATCAAACTTCTTGATATCGGGGCTGGGGCAGGATTTCCTAGTCTTCCTATGAAAATCCTCTATCCTCAGCTAGATGTGACCATCATTGATTCGCTCAATAAGCGCATCAACTTCCTTCAGCTTTTGGCTCAGGAGTTGGATTTGGATGGTGTTCACTTCTACCATGGACGCGCTGAAGACTTTGCCCAAGACAAGAACTTCCGTGCTCAATATGATTTTGTAACAGCTCGCGCGGTTGCTCGCATGCAGGTCTTGTCTGAACTGACCATTCCCTATCTTAAAGTTGGCGGAAAACTACTGGCTCTCAAGGCCAGCAATGCGCCTGAGGAGTTATTAGAAGCTAAGAATGCCCTCAACCTCCTCTTTAGTAAGGTAGAGGATAACCTTAGTTATGCCCTACCAAATGGAGATCCACGCTATATCACAGTCGTCGAAAAGAAAAAGGAAACCCCAAACAAATATCCACGTAAGGCTGGCATGCCCAACAAACGCCCACTTTAAACAATGGTGTACCCTTGTTTAAAATTCAGAAAACCATTTACAAAATCAACCTCGCTTTTTTGTTTCTCGGCTCGGGAAAAAATGATTTACAAAATCTGCCTCGCTCTTTTATTTCTAGACTCGGGAAAAATTCGTTTACAAAACGAACCTCGCTCTCGCATTTCCGGGCTCGGGAAAAAATGATTTACAAAATCATTTTTTTCTGCTATACTATCCTAAGCAAAGGTTTTTAATGTCATCCTGTGAGGTGACGAAGACGCGGATATATATGAAATTCTTTAATGAGATACCCCCTCTCTTTAAAGAAGTCTTACTCTGAGAGCCTGTTGCTGTAAAATAATGGGCTCTTTTTTGATGCCCAAAAGTGAGGTTTATATGAAACAAGAATCAACTATTGATTTGTTACTAGACGTTGACCAACGTCCTTCAGCTGGTAAAGGCATTCTCCTCAGCTTCCAGCACGTTTTTGCCATGTTTGGTGCAACCATTCTCGTTCCCTTAATTTTGGGAATGCCTGTATCTGTTGCCCTTTTTGCATCAGGCGTTGGGACACTCATCTACATGATTTCGACTGGTTTTAAAGTTCCAGTCTATCTCGGATCATCCTTCGCCTTTATCACAGCTATGTCACTGGCTATGAAAGAAATGGGTGGGGATGTATCTGCTGCCCAAACAGGGGTGATCTTGACTGGTTTGGTCTACGTCCTTGTTGCTGCTGGTGTTCGTTTTGCAGGTACAAAATGGATTGATAAACTCTTGCCACCAATCATTATCGGTCCTATGATCATCGTTATCGGTCTCGGACTTGCAGGTTCAGCAGTTACTAACGCTGGACTTGTAGCGGACGGAAATTGGAAAAATGCACTTGTAGCTGTCGTAACTTTCTTGATTGCTGCCTTTATCAATACAAAAGGAAAAGGCTTCCTTCGTATTATTCCTTTCCTCTTCGCTATCATCGGTGGTTATATCTTCGCTATGATACTTGGTTTGGTTGACTTTACACCAGTCCTAGAAGCTAACTGGTTTGAAATCCCTGGTTTCTACTTACCATTTAGTACAGGCGGAGCCTTTAAAGAGTACAACCTCTACTTTGGTCCTGAAACAATCGCTATCTTGCCAATCGCAATCGTGACCATTTCAGAACACATCGGTGACCATACAGTCCTAAGCCAAATCTGTGGGCGTCAGTTCCTGAAAGAACCAGGTCTTCACCGTACACTTCTCGGTGACGGTATTGCAACATCTGTATCTGCTTTCCTCGGTGGACCAGCCAATACGACTTACGGTGAAAATACAGGGGTTATCGGGATGACTCGTATCGCTTCTGTCTCCGTTATCCGTAACGCTGCCTTTATTGCCATCGCTCTTAGTTTCCTTGGTAAATTCACTGCCTTGATCTCAACAATCCCAAGTGCTGTACTTGGTGGAATGTCCATCCTTCTCTACGGAGTTATCGCCAGCAACGGTTTGAAAGTCTTGATCAAGGAACGCGTTGACTTCAGTCAAATGCGTAACCTCATCATTGCTAGTGCTATGTTGGTTCTTGGGCTTGGTGGAGCCATCCTCAAAGTAGGACCAGTTACCCTTTCAGGTACTGCCCTATCAGCTATGACAGGTATCATCTTAAACTTGATCTTACCATACGAAAATAAAGACTAGTCATCTATATACATAAAATCCACTCAGTTGAGTGGATTTTTCTGATTCTTACCTTCCCCACGCAATCAAGAGATACATGAGACTAGACCCAAACATGTCTGCCAGAGCATGCATGAGGAAAAATGGCAAAAGATTTTTAACCTTATACTTGTATAAAAAATAATAGAATAAACCATAAACTACACCAATAACCAGTGCCCATACTAATCCTTGATAAGTGTGAAAAGAAATCCGAATAATGGTAGAATAAAACAAAACCCGCCACTTGTGCTTTTCTTTCACTGAAGTCAACAACCCTAGAAAGAAAAACTCTTCATAGAAGCCATTCAGCAAGGCATAGGCAATCGCCATCGGACTAAGCGCTAGGAATTTCCGTATAACTTCCATGGGATCTATGTGGGCAAAAAGAGCTGGATTTAAGTAATTGTATTCACCAGTTAGTGTCGTCACCAAGTCTCCAAACAATCCTACAATGGCAAATATAAATGGAACCCAAAAGAGAAGGGACCAGGTCCAACGAATAGGAAGCTGATTGAAATCATAATTCCGAATCAAAAGGTAAAGCAAGGCCAAGGTCAGAAATATCACTTGCAGAGTGAAGTTGCTCGAATAGGCCGCTCCTTCGCCGACAGTATCACTTGCCGTATTCATTGTAGTTGACAAACCTGTCGGAAACATACTTGCTAAAAAGAGCTCCGTTGAACGAATGATAAACAAGCCAAACATTAGAACTGTGATAATCAAAATGTCAAACCATCTCAAGTAGCGCAGGGGCTTAGTTGGGTGAATGCTTTGTAAAATTTTCATATCTCCTCCTTCTAGCAGTTAAAGATTGGTTTATTGTAAGAAAAGAAACTTAAAATTTTATAAAATTCCACTCCCATTCCTTATCCTTGATCAGTATTTCGATAGGATATTCAAAACAACCACTTTTTACGAGTAACTAGTTTCTCATTCAACCTTCTGTTTGTTTTCTATCAACAAATCTTTCAAAGAAATGATGGTTACCGCAAGTAAAATCATAGCCATACCGACAAAATCAATCGCATAGAATTGCTCCTTCATAATCAGAAAGGCAAAGAAAACAGCAGAGATGGGCTCTATGGAAGCCAATAAACTAGACTTAACTGGTCCTATCAGACTAGCTCCTTTTAGAAAAGCGGTGTAGGCAAAGACAGTTCCGATAATGATAATCCCAGCAAATGCAAAGAGAAAATCCAAGCTGGTCGGTATGTTAGCCTGCAAAACTCCTGTGAAGGGAATAGCCACAACACCAGAAATAACCATGCCCACACCAATCACCAAAATACTTCCCCACTTCTTAATCAAAGCGATAGGAAGGATGATATAGAGGGCATAGGTCAAGGCAGAAAAGAGCCCCCAGAAAAGACCAACAGGGGTGACAGACAACTGGTCGAGTTTCCCGTGCGTCGCAATAAGAAAAGTTCCTCCTATCGCCAATCCAATCGAAATAATCTCAGCCAGAGTTGGTGCCACCCTGTCCTTGATACAAGTATAAATCAAGATCCCAACAGGACATACATACTGGAGAACCGTCGCCGTTCCAGCATTGGTTTCCTGAATGGCGGAAAGATAGGCAAACTGGTTTAAGAAAAGTCCAAACACTGCAAATAGCAACAGAGATAGTAGACTTTTTTTGTCTTTTAAAAAAGCAAAGAGTTTATCCTTTGCAGTCACATAGGTTAAAAATACCAGAGCTAATCCTGCTATGATGAGTCGCAAATTAGTCAAGACTAGAGCGGAAATCCCATGTGCCATCAGGTATTGGCCACTGGTTCCAGACAAGCCCCAAGCAATCCCTGCCACTACTGTATATAGAGTTCCTTTTACGGTTTTTGACATGCTTCCCCCTACTCTTCCCTACGAATCATATCCATGACTTGGTTTCGATCAACTATCCACTGGGCACGCTCATCCTTCTCATACGTTCGATTGGATAAAAATATAGCGGCTTCCTGTTTCTCTCGATTCCACATGATGAAGGTACCTGTATAGCCCGTATGGTCGAGCCAGGTTCCCTCCAGATTCCAAGCTAGCGAACGCTCCTTATCATCTAAGGGAGAAAAATTACTGATCAAATCTGCAGCAAAATCATCTTTCAAGTAATGTTCCAGAAAGATTTGCAAATCCTTAACAGTTGAAAATAAGCCTGCACTTCCAGCGTGTTTTCCTAAAAGACGAGCCTTAGGATCATGAACAATACCTGCCTCTACTTCTCTCACTGTGGGTACAGCAAACTCAACGGGGCCAAACATCGTTTCCTTCATCCCCCATGGTTCCAAAACTTGTTCTTCTATAATCTGATCCAAGTCTTGTTCAAAGATTTTTTCTAAAAGAAAGCCCAAGAGTAAAAAGTGAACATCCGAGTATAGGAAGGCTGTCTGACTTCGTCTGTTGAGGTGAAACATGGCTTCTCTTAACTCCTCAGCACTTAACTGGTCCCGATTGAGTATAAAAGGATCTAGGTCTGTTGCGTGGGTCAGAAGTTGCCGTATAGTAATATCTGGGTAATCACACTCAACTAAAAAATCCGTTACCGGTCGATCAATATCTAACTTGCCCTGCTGCCACAAGAAGGTAAGAACCGTCCCCACTCCCACAACCTTACTCACACTAGCTAGGTCATAGACCAGTCCCAACTCTGTTTTCAAACCTTTCTCAGGGTCACTCAATCCTAGATAAGACTCTTTCCATTCACCATCCTTATAATACGCAAAAGAGGCCCCGGGATATACCCCTGCCTCAATTTGATCTTCTATTTTTCTTTGAATTTTTTCCAACTTCATGCTTCTTCAAACCACAATTCGATGTTATTGGTATCTTTCCCAAGGAAGAATTTTTCAGACTTGGGAACAAAATAGCCTGTCTTTTCAAATTTCTGACGAAGACTAGTTAAATCTAGATCCTTTACCAAAAATTTCAGCATAGACAAGTCCCAAGTGACGTTGTTTTCAACAGCTAAATCTGGACCTTGCCCTTCCGTAAAGGTGATAACTGTCCCCACTTTTTCAGGATCGAGTATACTCTCCGTCCCCTCAGGCAGACGCAACTCCATAGAAATCTCAAATTGACTCAAGTATTTTATACTTTTATTTGAAGAAAATTCAGGAACAGTTTTCAGTGGAACCAAATCTCTTATATCATTTTCCGCATGAACAAGAATCACATCCTGTTCAGGAGAAACAATCTCAAAAGCATAACCACGGCTTCCTTTAAACAGGCGAGGAAGAGACTCCATCTGATAGAGAAGAGCCTCTATTTCTGAAGGATTTTCTAATTTGATCAAGAGTCTAGCTAGTTTCTTAAGCCCTTCAACTCTCCGAGTTCGCATACTGGGAGCCTCTTCGAGAATCAACTTCTCAACACCTGATTGGTCACCAAGTGAAAGGAAAGCAGATTCTTCTAATAAGGGCTTCATCCCAAGAGTTTCAATGTAAAATTTTTCGTTTAATTTTCGGTTATTGACCTTCAAAGTCGGAATAATTTGTATCATTTGATTTGCATTCATAGCTTCCTCCAACTCTTTTATTTTAAAGGATTTTAGGATTTTTTACAAGCTATTCCACTTAAATTCTAGAATTTTTTACAAAAATTTCCGATAAAAAAACTGGGGTTCCCCAGTTTCATTTTATTATAGGTAGAGTAGTTTAAAGACTGCTACTGCTGCAATACCCGCTGCAATTGGAGCTGCAACTGGAACCCAAGCATACCACCATTTTGAATCACCCTTGTGTTGACCAAGAACTGATTTTGGAAGGAGTTCGTGAAGAAGACGTGGTCCGAAGTCACGAGCCGGGTTCAAACCAGGTCCAGTAGGTCCACCAAGTGAAGTTACCAAGGCCATCACGAGGAAACCAAGTGCCAAGTGAGCAACTGAAAGACCAGCAGCTGTGTGTGGTGCTACTTGAGCTTTTACTGCCAATTCACTTAAGTCAACAGTTTGACCAGCTTGAGTAGCCATTTGTTTCATGTATTGAAGAACCTCAGCACCGAAGAAGTTTTTAGTCATTCCTAGGGCTGCAAAGAACAAAATAAACGAACCGACAAACTCATTGATAAAACCATTTACACTTGCTGCGAAACGTGATTCTTTTGTACCGTGATCAACACTTGAAATCGTTGAGAAAGTACCTAAAATGTTATTAGAATTCTCTGTTTTCAAGTAGTAAGGACGGTGAGTTGCCACAACCATAGCTTGACCAAAAATCGCTCCTAAAACTTGCGCAAGGATGTAATATGGCACTTGTTCCCAAGGGAAAAGTCCGCTAACAGCAAGTCCAAGTGTGAAGGCTGGGTTGATGTGGTTACCAGATACATTACCGAACATCAAGGCTGGGATCATAACCCCCATACCATAACCAACCGCGATAACGAGCCAGCCACTTTGGTGACCTTTCGTACCTTTAAGTTCAACGTTAGCAACTGCACCATTACCAAGAATGATCAAAATGGCAGTTCCCAAAAATTCAGTGGCATATTTAATAGCCCATGTAAAATCCATTTGATAGATTCTCCTTAATTTTTTTAGACAATCCTTATTCTATCAATTTTTAGACCTTTTAGCAACAGATTTTCTAAAAGAATCTATGGAAAACGCTTTATTTAACTTATCTTTAAGAAAAGGACAAAAGAAGTCAAACTCCCTTCATCCTTTTCGTTACTCTTGACGCTGACCAAAGTCTGCAATCATCTGCTCCATCTCTTGGCGACTCGGAGTTGTCAGCATATAAAGGTAATCACCTTGTAACTCTGCAAAGGCTGCTGGCATGATTTTCTTGACCTTAAATTGCTGACTGTATTTGGCAAGCAAGTCCTCTTCTGAATAAACATAGTTAGCATTTGCACGACGTGATGTAGCCAAACAATACTGGGGCTCAAACTCTGATGCAGGGAACTCTTCTCCCGCGACGATAGCCGCATAGCCTCGGTAGAGATCCAAGGAATGAGCAAAGTTATAAACATCAATGGTAAAGCCACCTGCAGGGCGATTATTGTACTCAATGGCAATGTAGTCGTCCCCGTCACGGAAGAATTCGATATGGAAGAAACGCTCCTTCATGCCAAATTCTTTGACAATGGCCTCGCCATACTTGCGCAGTTTGGGATCCATATCCTTAAGCACATAGTAGGAATTGTCCATCTTATAAATCATGAGATCAAGTGGTGTATGGGCGTAGTCAAAAGTCGTTGAAAAGACAATCTTGCCGTCCTTATCCACTAGTCCGTCAAAGGTACAGATTTCGCTAGAAGTAACAAATTTCTCAAAGAAATAAACGGTCGAATGATCCCATTCTTGCTTGAACCGGTCCACATCTTCCTGACTTTCCAGCTTAAAGGTGGCTGCTGCTCCCACTCCATTATCAGGTTTGGCAATCATTGGTAGACCGATTTCTTTCACTGCTTTATCCACATCTGCTTCCGTCTGGATAACAGCCCCAGGTACCACAGGGACACCTGCTTTTTTGAAAAGTTTCTTCATTTCAGACTTAAACTTGGTCTTTTTGAGATCCTCTGGTTTGGCACCAAAGACATTAAATTGCTCACGAAGGGCTGCGTCTAGCTCAAGCCAGTATTCATTGTGGGACTCGATGCGGTCGATTGGACCATGCTTGTAGAAAAGGAAGGCAACTGCACGTTTGACTTCGTCTATGTTCTCAAGATTGTCCACACGGAAATACTCGGTCAAGCTATTGCGCAAAGGTTCATCTAGTTGTTCGTAAGGCTCCTGACCAATTCCCAAGACTGTGATGCCTTTATTAGCGAGCTCGATTGTAAACTGTTGAAAGTTTTGCGGATAGTAGGGAGAAATAACAAGGTAATTCATAGGCAACTCCTTTTATAGATACAAGTGTCCAAGAAAATAGGGCATTTGTTTACGCCACCATTCCCAGTCGTGGGCGACATCGTGTCCCCATTCAGCAAACCAGGCTGGAATTTGTTTCTGGTCAAAGGCTTCTTTGAGCTTGTAAAAAGATGGTAGACCGTCTTGTTCCCAAGCACCAAGTCCCGTACAAACGACGATTTCTGCCTGACGGTAACGATCGATAAACCATCCGTCGTTTTGATTCCAGATATAATCTACTGGCGAGTTTTGGTAAATAGCATCATCATTGTAGTAATCGCCAACAAAGAAACGTGCGTCATAAACACCACTGAGAGCAATCACCTTGGTAAAGACATCTGGATGCTGGAGGAAGAAATTAAGTGCATGGTAGGCGCCCATTGAGCAACCTGTCGTCATCATGCCATCAAACCAACCTGTCTTATGCTTGATAAAAGGAATGGCCTCCTCAATTACATAACGTTCGTAGGCACGATGCATCTCTGCTTGGTCGTGACCGTTTTTCCAAGTGGCCAACCAGCTCTCACTGTCCACACTGGATAGAGTGAAGAACTGGACACGCCCTTCCTCGATAAAGGAAGCACAGGCATCAATCATGCCAAAATCATAGTATTCATTGTGACTGCCACCAGATGAAGCAAAAACAACAACTGGAATCCCAGCATGTCCATAACGGTTGAGGTACATTTCACGATTAAGATTGCCACTCCAGTGGCTGAGGTTTTCAATATGCATTGGCTTTCTCCTTTCTTAACTTACCATTTCTCTGCAAAAAATCGGAGACAGTCTGGTAAATTTTCCGACCATGGAATCTCACTATGGATGGCACCAGACTGAACTTTCAAGACAAGATTATCCAAGCCTACTCCACCTGCAATCAAATCATGGTAATAGCGAAGCGATGAGTCGATATAGGCTTGCTTGATATTGCCAGCCATCAAGGTCTTGTCCGTATCGTCTGCTTCTTCTGTTCCTACATAAATGAAAATGCGCTGATCAGGCGACAATTTCTTACGCTCGATGTAGCGGTTAAAGGCTTCTTGGTGGAGCCAGTTAGCAGATGAAAATACACCTAGGCAACCAATTCGGTCTTGGTATTCCAGTCCGATAAACTGGGTAATATTGCCTCCTAGAGACGAACCAATCATGGCCGTATGCTGGCGATCAGCTTTGGTACGATAGGTTTCATCGATAAAAGGCTTGACCACCTCCATGACAAACTCGGCATACTCCACACCCTTACCACCAAACTGCTGCCCTGGAATAGGAGATTCTTGAAACTTCCAAGCCGCATACTCATTCATCCGTCCCATACCATCATTATCAATAGCAACGACAATCATGCGACTGATATCAGGATTCCGCTTAATAGCTGGAATAATCTTCCAAGAGTGTCCGATATAAGACTCCTTGCTGTAAAAGACATTTTGCCCATCATGAAAGTAAACAACAGGGTAAAAACGGTCTGTATCTTTCTCATAATCCTTTGGCAGGAGAACACGCACACGACGCTCCTTTCCTGTATAAGGTACCTTGAGTTTGTGTTCTTTCATTTTCAAGTAAAAGTAGGAATGATTCATTGTCAGAAAACTCTCTATATTCAAAATTTTATCTCATTATACCATAAAAATAGAAAAAAAGTCAGTAAATGTCCATTTTAAGGATAAATAACTAACTTTTTTCATTTGTTTTTCTGAATTCTTCTGGATTTTCTGATTAGAGGAGATTGTCAATCAAGTTATCGACTTCATCTTTTTCAGCTTGAGGTGTAATCTCAGTAATCATGATTCCTGCCACTGCTCGCTCAACCAAGCCTTCAACATCCATACGGGTTTCATACTGCTCCGCATTCTTAATCTTAGGATTGGTCTTAGGACGATCAGGCGCAAAAATAGTACAGCAGTCCTCAAACGGTTGGATAGAAATGTCAAAAGTATCAATTTCCTGAGCGATGTCAATGATTTCCAACTTGTCCATAGTAACCACGGGACGAATGATTGGAGTGCTAGTCACAGCGTTGATAGCCTGCATGCTTTCCAAGGTCTGGCTCGCTACTTGACCTAGACTTTCACCATTGATGATGACCAGACCCTTTCTCACCTCACGGATACGGTCAGTAATGCGCATCATAAAGCGACGCGTCAGAGTCATGAGGTAGGCTTCTGGCGCCTTGGCTTTGATTTCCTCTTGAATCTCTGTGAAAGGCACTTCGATAAACTGGATATTGCCACCGAATTTGGTCAATTTACGAGTCAAATCTTGGGCTTTCTTGAGAGCTCCAGGGCTAGTGTATGGTGGGCTGGCAAAGTGAACGGCTTCAATATCCACCCCACGTTTAAGGGCTAGATAACCTGCCACAGGTGAATCAATCCCTCCTGACAACATAAGCATACCCTTACCGGAAGTTCCCACTGGCAGACCACCTGCTCCACGAATGGTTTCATAGGAAAGATAAGCAGCTTCCTCACGAATCTCCACCTGAAGAGTGATATCAGGATTTTTCATCTGGGCTTGAATAGTTGGGATTACGTCAAAAACAGCTCCACCAAGCGTTTGGTTGAGTTCACGACTGTCGAGTTCAAAGTTGTGGTCACTACGTCTACTAGAGATTTTAAAGGTCATGCCTTCCTTGTAGATGTCCTGCATAATCTCTTGGACAGCAGCTTTAAGCCTTACAACTGACTTTTCAACCTTATATACTGGAGAAAAATTTTGAATTCCGAAGACTTGTTTGAGAGATTCTGCTACTGCTGTGTAGTCAGCTCCATTGAGGTAAACGTGGGCACGGTCGCGATCAGCGGTTACCTTAACTTGGGGATAGATGGACAAAACGTCTGAAATGTTATTGCGAAGTTTATTGATGAAACGCATACGGTTTTTGCCCTTGGTTGACAACTCTCCGTAGCGAATCATAATTTCTGAATACTGCATGAATACTCCTATCTTACTTTTCTAGTTTGATTGTAAATTAATTTTAGTTTAGTCAAAAACTGCTCAATCTGACTCATATCATTTTCAAGGTCTAAGCTTAGGCGTACAGCTGACTGGGCCTTATCTTTGTCCACTCCCATGGCAATCAAGGTACCCGCAGGTTTTCCTGCCTTGGACGAACAAGCAGAGGTTGTGGAAATGAAAATGTCATAGTCTTCAAAGGCGTGAACGATGACTTCACCACGAACACCCTTAATCCCAAAAGTCAGGATATGAGGGGCAAAGTCTTCCTCATCTGAAAAGACAAAAATATCTGGATAGTCCAAAAGCGCTTGGCGAATGACTGATTTCATCTGCCCTGCCTTATTAGTAAAGATATCTAACTTTTCCATAGACAAACGGAGAGCTTTGGCTGTCGCTGCAATCCCTGCCACATTTTCAGTTGTCGAGCGATAATCGTGCTCTTGGCCACCACCAGTCAACAGAGGCGTAATTTTCTTACCAGACTTGATATAGACAAAGCCAACTCCTCTGACACCATGAAACTTATGACTCGAAAAGGTCGCGAAATCCACTCGATTAGTCAGGTATTTTTCAGTCGGAATCTTAGCAAGTGCCTGAACTGCATCAACGTGGAAGGAAATGGTCGGCTTGTCTGCTAAAAGTTTTGAGATAGCCTCAATAGGCTGGATAGAGCCGATTTCATTGTTTACTGCCATGATGGAGACGAGAGTCGTATCAGGTCGTATCAAATTCGCTAGAGCATCAACATCCACAAATCCTTTCTCATCAACTGGAGCAAAATCCACCTCAAAACCTTGACTTTTCAGCCAGAGGGCTGACTCCTTGACTGCTGGATGCTCAATAGCTGATACGATGATGTGCTTGCCAAACTGAGCTTTTTCAAAGGCCACACCCTTGATGACCCAGTTATCCCCTTCTGTTCCACCAGAGGTAAAGAAGATTTCATCACTCTTCTTGCCAATCAAATCAGCAATTTGCTGACGGGAAGCATCTAAAATTCGTGTTGCCTGATCTCCCAAACGATGGAGACTGGATGGATTTCCTACAATTTTTGAAGCGACCTGCATATAGGTCTCAAGTGCTTCAGGATAAGGCTTGGTCGTTGCCGAATTATCAAAGTAGATCATGTTTTCTCACGCTTTCTAAAATCACTCCTTCTATTGTATCATGAAACGAAGCTTGCGACAAGAAAGGGAAGTTTCTCTTTTTTTAAGATTTTTTTAAAGAAATGAGGTATAATAAATCATAATCAAAGGAGAGTATCATGTCTAACTATCGTAGAACTTCAAAACCAAAAACAGAACACATCAAAAAGGGATTCACTGTCTTTCAAAAAACGATTGCTACCATCGGTAGTATCCTTGGCCTAATCACCGCTAGTATCACCATCATGAACGCTATGGATAATAACAAGAACAACAAAAAAGAGCCGACGACAACTCAAACAACTGTTGTCAAAGAAATCCAAAAGGAATCGCCTCAGGAAAATACTACACCTAACAAGGACAACACTTCTACTAAAGAAAATACCCCGCAAGAAGAAACTTCTCAATCCAACAAGAAAGAGGAGAAAAAAGAAGAGCAGAAAACAACAACTCAGGACTCTTCTACAGCTCCTACAAACAAAGAAACAAGCGATAGCGGTACACAGTCAAATACGACGAATTCTGAAACTAAAACGAACCAGTAATCACAAAAATAACTTCTTTCCAAATTTGGAAAGAAGCTGTTTTTTTATTGTTGCAATACTTTTCGCGGTTTGGTTCCTTCAGCTGGACCGATAACACCTGCCATCTCAAGTTCTTCCATCAGGCGGGTCGCACGGTTAAATCCAACTGACAAACGACGTTGAATCATGGAAGCACTGGCTTTCTGCGTCTCAATAACCAGAGCCTTGGCTTCCTCAAAGAGCGGATCGCCACCAGCTTCACCATCTGAAAATTCTCCTTCATTTTCAGAAACCTCACCTGGGTCAAAACTCTCATCATAGTCCGCATCAGCCTGAGCCTTGATAAAGTTTACGATGCGTTCGACATCATCATCCGAGATAAAGGATCCTTGCAGGCGGACTGGGTGATTTTCATCAATTGGTTTAAAGAGCATGTCTCCTCGACCAAGCAGTTTTTCAGCTCCATTTTCATCCAAGATGGTCCGTGAATCTGTACCTGATGAAACTGCAAAAGCCACACGAGAGGGGACATTGGCCTTGATAAGACCAGAGATAACATCAACCGATGGACGTTGCGTTGCGAGAATCATGTGAATCCCTGCAGCACGCGCCTTCTGTCCGAGACGAATGATGGCATCTTCCACTTCCTTGCTAGCCACCATCATGAGATCTGCCAACTCGTCTACAATGACAACAATCAAAGGCAGTGGTACTTGTTTGTACTCAGATTGACTATTAAATTCCTCTACCTTGGCATTGTAACCAGCGATATTTCGCACACCAACCTTAGCAAAGAGTTCATAGCGGTTTTCCATCTCATCTACGACCTTTTGCAGAGCCTTGCTAGCCTTGCGTGGATTGGTCACAACTGGAATCAAGAGATGAGGAATGTCGTTATAAACGGATAACTCAACCATCTTTGGATCCACCATCATAAACTTGACCTGGTCGGGTCTTGCCTTCATCAGAATGCTAGCAATGATACCATTAACTGCGACTGATTTCCCTGATCCTGTCGAACCTGCAACAAGTAGGTGGGGCATCTTGGAAAGGTCAAAGGTGCGAGCCGTTCCATTGACAGCCTTCCCTAGAGGAATTTCGAGGAGATTTTCTGGTTTTGTTTGAGACTGTTCCCAGAGTTCACGGAAGGAGACGGTCGCAATCTCAGAGTTGGGTACTTCAATTCCGACTAAGGATTTACCAGGGATCGGAGCCTCAATCCGAACATCCTTGGCAGCCAAGGCCAGAGCGAGGTCATCTGCCAGATTAGAAATGCGGTTAACCCGTACACCGACTGCTGGCTTGACTTCATATTTTGTAACAGATGGACCGATTTCAGCCCGTTCCACCGTCACCTTGATACCAAAGCTGGCAAAGGTTTCTTCTAGGATTTTGATATTTTCTCGAACAATCTTCTTTTCCTTGGACTGATCTTTGGGTTTATCTGGCGCAAAGAGTTGCAAGCTTGGCAGCTTGTATTCGAGGGCTTCTTTGGCAGAAAAATCAACCTGCACCTCTTCATCTTCAAAGTCTTCTTCGTCTGGAACTTCAAAGTCAGCTTGAGGAAGGATAATCTCCGGTTCGATCCATTCCTCCTCAGGAATTGGGGGGAAATCGTAGTCTGGTACTTCAGATAAGATTTCTCCCGTTTCAGGATCTACGGGAGGAAGCGGCAGCGCATCCTGTTCTTCTTGTTCTCGCTGAATTCTGGCTGCTTCTTCAGCTTCTTGACGAGCCTTCTCTTCTTCTCTCTTAATGAAGCGTTCCTGTTTTCTCTGTTCCTGTTTTTCCATAAACGATCTGAACTGAGCTCCAATAAAGGCTGCAACATCATAAATAGACCAAGGACTAACCAAGAGTGCCCCAACTAGAATCAAAAGAACTCCAATAAAGTAGGAGCCGATATTTGAGAAAAGAAAGGCAATAGGGATATAAAGTCCAACACCAAGCAGGCCTCCACCAGCAAAGCTCGTCACCCGCATACCAGTCAGGTCCGTCATAACTTGAGACAGGGTCCCTTTTAAAACTGACTGCTCCAAGCCATATTTCCATACCAAGTAGGCCTCAAAAATCAAGAGCAAGCCAGCAAAGATACAAAGAAATCCTGACAGAAGCCCCTCTTTCTTGCGTATCCATTTAAAAAGAAAAAGATAGATGAGGAGGGCACCAATAGCCACATAGGCCAAACTTCCAACCACCAATCGAATGAGATTGTAAAGTGTGACACCTGCTGCACCGAGTTTGAGGGCTGCAATAATCAATAACAAGGCGATCCCTAAGGAAATCAACATCCTCTGAATAGCCTGTTTTCTTTCAAGTTCTGCTTTAGACGGTCTCCGTCTTGTTTTTGTAGTATTCTTGTTTGCCATTCTTCTATTATAACATATTTCAGAAACTTCTAGAGAAATCAAAAAAGACTGCCCACTTTTGTGTTCAGTCATTTGAATGTGATAACTATTGCTTTTCTTCTGCTTCATCACTATATTTAATCTGCTTCTTTCTTAATCCATAAAGCTTTAATACAGAATTTTCATGTTTTGATTTATTAGAAATCAACTTCCTTTTCTTTAAGTAGTCAAGAAGTTTTTCGTTAAATTTAGAATACGACACTTTCGCTTCCTGATTACCATTTCCACCATTATCTTCATTTTGATTTAATTTGTCCAAGGCAACTTCCCATTCAGTATAGATGTCATAATCTATTTGTTCCTTCAAGATTTGCATAATATCCGGTAATTCTAATAAATCTAAATAATCACCTAGCAAAATAAGCTTATCTACTTCTATTTGACTTTCCGAATCAGAAATTAATTTTTCAAAAAGTTCTTTCTTATGTTCAAGTAAAACATCATTTGAATTTAGGATAGATTCATACAATGGAACGCTAATTTCATTTTCATCTAATGCTATAAATTGTCTTATATATTTTTTAACTATTTTTTGTATTTTATTTTGAAGCGTCACATCTAACGAATCATATCTGTTTTGATTTATTAAATCATCAAAGTCATACTCATTAAATTTATTATCTAAAAGCAATACTAATAATTCAACTACATATTTTTCGTCTATGTCAGGTTTCTTTAACAATTCTCTCATTTCCATATCGTTTCGAACAACATTAGTAGCATTTAAATAATCTTCTATATTTTTGAATATAAATTCTTCTAGGTGTACCATTGGTCTTTTACGAATAAACTCAAGATTTTCTTTATTGAATTCAATACGATTACTATTTATTAAATTCCATAAATCTTCTTCATCAATATCAGTATTATCAATTCTTTTGAAATAGAGTCCAAGCTGACTAAGTATTCTTTTTCGAATATTATCATTTAAATCCAAAGAACTAATAATATTTTCATTAAAATCATCTTGTAAATCATTACTCAATTTTGAATAAATTTCTTTATCCAACTCAAAATTAGGATTCAGATTAATAAAATCTACCAAAAAGTTATCAACTTCCTTATTTTGACCGAAATATTCTAAAATAATTTCAGTATTTACTTCTGCTTTTTTAGTTTGAACAAAATTTTGTACTAGTATTTCTCTATTTTCATTCGAAAGAGCATTGAACTTACCTTGTGTAAAAGTGATATAAAAATCTGGGACACTAGCGATAATTTTTTCTACTAATGTAACGTTTTTAATTTTTTCATCATTATCTGACTCGTCAGATTCATCACTTCCTAACTTTTCTTGAGGTAATTGATGATTAAAAACAACATTATTATTTAATAATTGTTCAATATACTCAGGTTTATCATGCATCTCTCCCTCTGATAAAGTAACATACATTAAAATATACTTTAGGAATTCTTCATCAGAAGATTGACAATAATCTAGTAAAGGTTTTAATCCATATTGACTAGTCATGATTTCATAATTTTTATGTTTTACATCTGATAACTCTGTGCCCATATCAGAATACTGTTCCATGAAAAATAGTACATTAGACTCACAAATTTCATACAATCTATTCTGATAGATATAATTTAGCAGATTTTTCTCATATCCTTGATAAATGAATGTAAAATCTTTGATCTTTAAATTTACATTTGAAAGATTTGCATTAAATTGTCCATAATTGTAGTCATTAGTATTAAATAGAATTTCTTGTCTTATCTCTAGGTATTTAGCTAGCTGTTCTTTTGTTTCTTTTGTACAATCACTCAAATCAACTAAATTCATTAAAGATAATATTAATTTTCTTTTATCAACATAAATATATTCACTAGGTTCTTGTTTAACATATTTATTGAAAAGTTCTGAGTTATAATACATCCATTTTTCAAAAAATAATCTCATATCTTGTTTTGAAAAAGGCGATTTATTTTCAGCATCTAATCTAAATAATTCGTTATAAAAGTCCAGTAAAAATTCCAAAATATTTTCTTGGTGAAAAATTAATTTCAACTTCTCATTATGTTCATTTGCATATAACAGAAATCTAAATAAATCATAATTTAACACATTACTACTTTTATAATTTTTTAATTCTAAATAATTAAAGATTTCATCAAAATTTAATAGAGAAATATTATATTTATTCTGTCTACCAGAAACAACATTTCTTAAATATTCTTTTTCTTCTACCGTTATAGTATTTTCATAGAAATGATTCAAATAATCTTGATAGCTCTCATCAATATAAGCATTTCTAATTAGGAAAGAAATTATTGAGGATTGAGGGTTATTTCCTATTTCTTCGGTAAAATTACTTTTAAAATCATCAATATCTGTAGCATATTGGTAAACATCTGATAATCTATAACTATCTAGTTTCTCAAGCTCATCGTTCATTTTCTTAATTTCTTTTTCCAATTTTTCTATGAGCTTCTTATTCCTAATATTCTCTAAACGCTCTTGAAATTCTGGAGTATTTATATCTGGGAATACAGAATCAATATCCTCATTACGTTCATTTTGATTATAATGTGCATTGTAATAACTGTCAAAGGAGCATATTTCACTTTCATCTGCAAGTAACTCTTTTATATAATCTGAGCGCGTTGAAAAATCTGATTCAAATTTTCTATTTACTTTAATTACTTTTCTCCCATATGGTACTTTCAAAATAGTTCCATATAATTCAAGCTCATCGTTTAATTGTTCTTCATCTGCCTTCTCTATCTTTTTCTCCAATTCTTTTATCTTACTATTTAATTCCTCCCTACGATTTTTTAATGCTATTTCTTTTGAGTTCAATAGTTCAAATAAATATCCTTGATTTTTTTGTAAAAGCGAAAAGTCTTTAGGGAAAATATTTTTGTAGACTACCATTGAGAAAATTTTCTCACTCTCTAACGGTAATTTACTTAATGTTTCTTTATAAGTCAGATACTCATTGCAAATATTATTAATCAGACGCATATCATCAAGGTATAATGAGATATTGAATAAAAACTTTTCATCTAATACCTTATGAAGTTCCATATCTTTTAATATTTTTGATAATTGGTCATAAGAATTTGAAGCAGTGACAACTGGAACTACCGGAATAATAAAATCAAAAAACTTTGTTCTCTCTTGAGATTCAAACAAATCATCCTTTACAAGATAGAAAAACACCAACTTGGAATCCCTACATATCTTTCTTTTTCTATTGATAACTATATTTAATTCCTTCAATTTTTCAAAAATTCTAGAATCATTAAAACGTTCAATATCTTCAAATACTATGACATCTGCTCCTGATTGCTTGAATAAATAAAGGACATCGTCCAAGTAGCGATCAAAATAGGATACTTTAGAATTATCATTTGAAAAAATTTCGATATCGGTTTCAATTTTTTCTGCTTTTAAGGATAATTTTTTGATAAAACCAAAATCTTTTTGCAGCTTCAGTAAAAAATAAAATCCATATATAATTAAAACAAATAAAATTACTAGTACAAGAAGGGAAATAATAGGTTTCGTAGTCCAAGATAACCAAGAAAAGTTCTGAATCAAGCCAGTCCATAAAGAAATATTTAGTAAGTATAAGGATAATAATAACACTAAACCTACATAGACCGAAATATTAAAAGGTTTAATCTGAGATTCTGCATCAAGAGTTTTAAAAATTGATTTTCTTATTTGATTAGGGTTAATTTGATGAAGTAATTGATTGATTATTTTTCCTTCTATGGTATTAATTTGACGATTATTTAGCCCATTTTTTTCACTACCTATTGTTTCATCATACTGCCCTAAAGATATATGAATAAATCTTTTGTCTTTACGTTTACTCTCAAAACTCTCAACAATACTACTTTTCCCTGCTCCATAATTCCCAGTAATAGCTACGTTGGTTACTTCCGAACTTTTGTCAATCGCAAATTCAAGTGCTCTTTCTGTCACTGGCTTTATTTCAACATCTTTATTTGAAGTAAGTGCCCGAAATTTATATTCTCTTTCCATTAACTTTTCTCTCCCTCTAGTAATTCTTTAACTATTATTATATCAATTATTTATTGAGATATAAAGCTTTTAGTTACTTCTCGTCTCCTACCTAAATCAACTATAAAATTAGTTCATTTAGAATCGGGAACATTCTCCTCCACCATGCTGACATGGGACGCTTGTAACTCTTCATTTAGAATATTTTGACTATGGAACTTTTCATTCTCTGGTTTCTTTTCTAGAATCATTCAAGACACTTTTCACCTCCATGGTATTTATACAAACTTTTGCATTCTATCGTTTAAATGAAGAGTGAAAATCTCTACGATCTACTTCTATATCACTTCAAAGCCCATTCTCCCTAACTCCATTATCAAAAAAATGACTACCCACTTTCGTGTTCAGTCATTTTGGTATATGAATTCTTTTTTATGCTTGTGGTTTGCGTAGGTAACCATAAACCACACCACTTACAATCGCACCAACCAAGACACAGGCAAGGTAGAGAAGGGCATTTGAGGTAAGGGCGATGACGAAGATTCCTCCGTGTGGCGCCATGAGTTTTATACCAGCAAGACCAACGAGTCCGCCTGCCACCGCAGAACCAAGGATGAAGCTTGGGATCGCACGAGCTGGGTCAGCGGCACCAAATGGAATCGCTCCCTCGGTGATAAATGACAAGCCCATGATGATGTTTGTCAAACCAGAGTTGCGTTCTTCTTTGGTAAATTTATCTTTGAAAAGAAGAGTTGCGACAAAGATAGCAAGTGGTGGAACCATTCCTCCAGCCATAACTGCTGCCATGGCTACTGAACCACCTGAAGAAACAGTCGCAGCAAGCGTACCTGTACCAAAGACATAAGCTGCTTTATTAACAGGTCCACCCATGTCGACAGCCATCATTCCACCAAGAACGATACCAAGAAGGACAGCTGAACCTCCTCCAAGACTACCTAGGAAGTCATTCATAGCAGTGTTGATTGCTGCCATTGGAATGTTAACAGCCAGCATGACAAATCCTGTCAAGATTGTTCCAAGAAGTGGCAAGAGAAGGATAGACTTAGCGCCTTCAAGTGAACGAGGAACTTTAACGTATTTCTTGATAGCAAGAACCAAGGCACCTGCGATAAATCCACCAACAAGGGCACCTAGGAAACCAGATGATACACCTGCAAGTGTTGAAGTGGCTTCACCACCTGCGGCATAAGGGATTTTCCCAAAGGCAAAACCTTCTTTGGCAATAGCACCAGCCACGAAACCTGCTACCAAACCTGGTTTTTCAGCGATAGAGTAGGCTACATATCCTGCAAAAACTGGAAGCATCAAGCCAAAGGCAGCGCCACCAATTTTCATGAACATGGAAGCTAGTTCATGGTAGGATCCGAGATTTCCAAGACTATCCTGTGGCACACCAAAAGCTCCGTCGATTAAGAAGGCGAGGGCAATCATGATACCACCACCGATAACGAATGGCAACATTTGAGATACACCACTCATCAAGTGTTTGTAGAAGGCACCACCGATACTTTGTTTTTCAGTGCTTGCTATTGCAGTTTTTGCTCCATTAGCAGCACGGTAGACTTCAGCATCTCCTGAAAGAGCCAAGTTAATCAATTCTTCTGTCTTACGGATACCGTCTGCAACTGGACGATTAACCAATGGTTTGCCATCGAAACGATCCATCTCAACAGCCTTGTCTGCTGCGATGATAACAGCTTTAGCCTTGCGGATATCCTCTGCGGTCAATTGGTTCCCAACACCGCTAGCTCCGTTTGTTTCAACCTTGATACCAACACCCATTTCGGCAGCTACTTTTTGAAGGGCTTCTTGCGCCATGTAAGTGTGGGCAATACCTGTCGTACAAGCTGTAACAGCTACGATAAAGTCGCCAGATTCATTGGCAGGTGCTTGAACAGGCTCCTCAGCTTTTTCTGAAGCTTGGTCAAAGAGTTCGATAACTTGATCTGCAGATGTTACTTGACGAAGTTTGTCAGCAAAACCATCTTTCATCAAGTATTGAGACAATTCTGCCAAGGCTGCCAAGTGAGTATCATTGGCACCTTCTGGAGCAGCAATCATGAAGAAGAGGTCTGTTGGTTGCCCATCCAAGCTTTCGTAGTCAACACCCTTGTTTGACTTAGCAAAGAGAACCGTCGCCTCTTTGACAGCAGAGTTCTTGCTGTGAGGCATAGCAATTCCGTCACCCAAACCAGTGGAAGTTAGAGCTTCACGCGCTAAAATTCCTTCTTTAAAGGTTTCAAAATCCGTCACATAACCGTGATCTACCAAACTTTTAATCATCTCTTCGATGACAGCTGTTTTTTCAGTTGCCTGCAAATCCAGCAACATGACATCTTTTCTCAATAGGTCTTGAATTTTCATCGTTTTTCTACCTCAACTTTTTCATATGTTTCTTTAATAAATTCCGCTGTTGCCAAGTCATCCGAGAAGGTAGTTGCCGTTCCGCAAGCCACTCCCCATTTGAAGGCTTCTACCGCATCTTTTGATTTGACAAATTCACCGGTAAATCCAGCAACCATAGAGTCACCAGCTCCGACTGAATTTTTCACAGTTCCCTTAATCGGTTTGGCGAAGTAAGCTCCCTCAGATGTGACAAGAAGAGCACCATCACCTGCCATAGAGATAATGACGTTTTGAGCACCTTTAGTCAGCAATTCTCGAGCATATTTCTCGATTTCATCTAAACTTTCGAGTTTCACTCCAAAGATAGCTCCGAGTTCGTAATTGTTTGGCTTGACCAAAAGTGGCTGGTAGTCCAAACTATCAATCAAGGTCTGTCCTTCAAAGTCACAAACCACTTGCGCACCAGTCTGGCGCGTCAAGGCAATCAGCTCCTTGTAGATGACATTTCCCAAGTTCTTAGCACTCGAACCCGCAAACACAACCGTATCTTCTGCTGTTAAACTAGATAAAATAGCTTTCAATTCTTCTAGCTGTGCTGGTTCGACATTTGGACCAGTCCCGTTGATTTCTGTTTCTTGGTCTGCTTTAATCTTGACATTGATGCGAGTATCTTCTACTACTTGGACAAAACGTGTTTCGATTTCCTCTTCTGCCAGAGTATCTGTGATAAATTTACCAGTAAAGCCTCCGATAAATCCAGTCGCTGTATTTGGAATACCCAAGCGTTTCAAAACACGACTGACATTGATTCCTTTTCCACCAGCAAACTTATCATCACTGTCCATACGATTGACACTACCGACTTGGACTTGGTCCAAGCGAACGATATAGTCAATGGATGGATTGAGTGTGACTGTATAAATCATACTTCGATTACCTCCGTTTTCTTCTTAATGGCCTGCAAGAGCTCATGCCCTTGACTTGTGATGACAATAGCGCGTTTAAGTGGTGCTACCTTGGCAAAACAAGTTTGTCCAATTTTTGACGAATCCACCAAGACATAGGTTTGTTTAGCATTCTCCAAAATAGCACGCTTAACGGCTCCCTCCTCCATATCAGGAGTCGTATAATAACCGTCGTCTACACCATTCATCCCGATAAAGGCACGATCAAAGTGCAATTGATTGATTTGGTTAAGAGCAACACCACCAATACATGCATCTGTTGCCATCTTGACACTACCTCCAACCATGACAGTTGGAATCTGCTTTTCAACCAACTGAACCGCATGGTGAATGGAGTTGGTCACAACTGTGATATTCTTATTAACCAATTCCTTAATTAAAAAAGCAGTTGTCGTTCCAGCATCAATAAAGATAACATCTTGTTCCTTAATAAGAGAGGCTGCTTTTTGAGCCAGTAGCTTCTTCTCTTGAAGGTTTTTGACAGATTTTTCTTGGATGGTTTCTTCTTCCTGCAAGGAGTGGGGTAATTCTGCTCCTCCATGTACACGGCGAAGCTTGTTTTCCGCCTCCAACTCATCCAAATCTCTTCGAACCGTTGATTCTGATGTTTCTAATAGACTAACCAATTTTTCTAGAGAAACTACATGATGTTGATTTAACTCCTCTAAAATCAGTTGCTTCCGCTCAGTTTTTAACACCAAATCACCTCCTGTTATCGTTTACACTATTCATTCTAGCACATTTTCTACCAAAGTCAAGCATTTTTTGTCACTTTCTTTCAATTTCTTTCATTTTTCTTATTTCCAAAATTTTTATTGCAAGATAAGTGGCTTTATGGTAGACTATTTGAGTAAGCATTGGAAGATTACTCAAGAGGCTTAAGAGGCCGTGTTGGAAACGCGGTAGGCGTGTAACAGCGTGCGTGGGTTCGAATCCCATGTCTTCCGTAGAAAAAAGAAAAACTGCACCTCAATGCAGTTTTTTTATCGCAAGCATTTAAAAATCAAATAATACAAACACTATATGATTTCATAAAACAAAAGGATATAGATTTCTAGGATACGACAAAAATGTTGTATCCTTTGTTATATCCTTTTTTAGCAAAAGAATACCAAGGAATACAAAAGGCAAAAACAAAAAACGTTGATTTAACAACGTTTTACCAAGGAATGCGAAAGAATGCAAAGGAATAATGGAGCCGGTGGGAGTCGAACCCACGTCCAAACACCTGCCAACATATTTGTCTACAACCATAGGTTATGTATTGTTTTAACAGTCCCTCGACACATAACTCAAGCCTAGCAACTGCGAGTCTATTAATCTCTTATCAAACCACTAGACAAGGCTTAATCGTATCTCGCTAATCATAAGACCTGTCATTGAACACGAGCAATCCAAATCGGGTCACGCCTGCTGGTTTTTAGGCAGCTAGAGCGTAAGAAGTGTTATTTTTTGCAGTTATATTTAACTGAGCGTTTACGTCGCCACACGGGTTGCAAAATATGCCTCATAATGCCTGTCGAATCCGTAACGACCCCAAGATTATAGAACTATTATAACCTATCTTCATAAAAAATGCAAAATCAAGTCGATTCTTTAGAAAAGATACGTTTTCAAAGCATCTGACAAGGCTTGATAACCTGCCACACTTAGATGGAGACCATCTGTTGTATAGTCTTTTTTGAGTTGTCCTTCTGAATCTGTCAAACTATCATAAATCGGTACAAAATCTACTTGCATATAAGCGAAAGCTAGAGTCTCGAAGGCCTGATTCCATTCTCTAATCTTTTCATTGGTTCGGATATAAACAGTCTGCTTGTATTCTTTTCCTTCATTGACTGGCAGAATAGAAACAAGCTTTATTTGTGATAGCGGATAATCCCGGGCAATTGATTGGATCACTCGCTCAAGATTATCCAAGGCTTCATTCATAGGAACATCTTTTCCGATATCATTTGTTCCAATTAAGAGAACAATTTGATCCACAGCATCACCATAAAGATGGGCATCCAAATTCTCTAGTAACAGTCTCGTCTGGTAGCCTCGGATGCCACGATTGACAATCGTCTTTGCAGTCCCAAACAACTCTTGCAAAGGGTAATACTCCACTATCGAATCACCAATAAAGATGATATCTGGCTCTAAGACAGAGACTTGATTCAATTCGCGATACTTGGTTTGAATCTTTGCCTGCTCTTTTAGGAGCCAATTTTCTAATAACTGTACTGCCACCTTATCCCTCTTTCTCTAACCAATTTTCTAGGACCTGATAAACGCCCCCCTGACTGTTCGCTGGAGCTAGGTCAGTTGCAACTGCCTTGGCTTCATCATCTGCATTTTCCATAGCATAGGCAATCCCAGCCAGTTCTAACATTTCGACATCGTTTTCACTATCACCAAAAGCCATGATTTGTTCCGATGTCAAATCCCAGCGCTTGAGTAATTCTTCCAATCCCCAAGCCTTGTGAACACCAGCCTGTAGGATATCGATACAGCCATAACCGCTAGAAACAGCTCTTACACGGCCATCAAAGAGGTCATTAATTTCTTGCAAAACAGAACTAGAACGTTCTTCACCGACGACCATGCTCATTTTAAGCACTCCACCAAAGAGATCAGCTTGCAAATCTTCCACAAAATTCATTCGTTGATAGAGTTTTTCAATCATCTCTGGAGTCATAAATTTATCAAGTTCTGTAAAAACGGTTCCTTTCTTGACAAAACCTCCATTCATACTGGTGACGACGAACTGATCTCGGCACTCTCTCCCTTTAAAATGAGCTAAAGCCTTATCAACCATAGCATCATCCCAGGTCTGAGCTTGAATCAGTTTATTGTTTTCAAAAATTCGCGCCCCATTGGCAACTACTAGGACTACTCGTTCAGCCAAGTGTCCCAATAGTTCTCTCATACGATGGATTTCATTTCCCGTCGCAATGACAAAACGGATGCCCCGCTGATTCAGCTGATCTAAAATCTTTTCCAAGCGTGGAAGATCCAGCTGCCCCCTCGGATCCAGCAAAGTTCCATCCATATCCGTCGCAATAATCTTAATCGTCATTTTACTTCCTCTGGATTCAAGCTAGTCCCACTTCAACCCTACATGTTCATTCATTTCTTTATAGGCCGTGTTAATTCGTTCCTTGGTCGCCTCATCCAACTTGTCACGGTGACTGCCCCCCTCGATGAAGTCCTCTAGGATATAGGTCTGATAGAGGAAGAGCGGATAACCCTCTGGAGAGTATGTCCCTTTGGGTGTTCGATTGACCCAAGTCGGATGTGCTTTGGCAGTTTCAATCCTTGTTTTGCCATCTTTTTTCTTAATGGTCACATCCATGAGAACACCTCGCTCTGTCCACTTGGCATTTTCCTCGTCTTGCATGGTTTCAATGCGTTGATTTGAGAGGAAATTTCCCATGGAGTAGATGATCAGTTTTTTATCACCATCTTTTTCAACCGTCTCAGCAGGTTCAACGACGTGAGGATGCCCTCCAAAAATAATATCAGCTCCCCAGTCAATCATCTTGTGGTACAGTGTTTTCTGTTCTTCCGTCGGTTCTAGCTGGTACTCAATTCCCATCTGAGGCATAATAACAGTAATATCCGCTTCCTTCTCAGCACGCTCGATTTCTGCCTTCATCTTGTCTTCATTCAGATCAGAAAGATAGCGATTATAGTCCTCTTGGGAAATGGATTGTTCAATACCGTTAAAGCCATAGGAATAGGCTAAGAGAGCTACCTTGATACCATTGACCTCCTTGATAACAAGAGGAGACTTGTCCCGTGGTTCCTTAGTGTAAACTCCGATGGGTGTCATTCCAGCTTTTTCAATAGCTTGAGCCGTTGAAACCACTCCCTCTATCTGAGAATCCAAGATGTGATTATGAGCCAAGTCTAGAACTTGGTATCCTGCATCTTTGATAGCATTCATGACTTCTCCGGGTGCATTAAACAATGGATAACCTGCCAAGTAGTGATCTTTGTTCACCGTTCCTTCAAAGTCACCAATCACCAAATCTGCTTTTTTGAGCCAGGGTTTTACATACTCAAAATTTTCATGGAAATCATAGGTTCCATCCTCTTTAAGAGCTGTTCGGTAGATGGGGATATGATAAAGAAGGTCACCATTTGCCATGATACGCGCCGTCGTTTCGCCAGATTCATTTTCCTTGGACTGACTAGCCATAGTCTGACTGTTAGAACTTGTTACCTTATTGCCTTGTACAGCTCGAACTAATAAATTCCCCCCCATGGATAAGGCAACTGCAAGCAATAACACAATAATAAACTGGGCATTTGTCCAAGATTTATAATTCCTAAAGAAACCAATACTACTCTTCAACAATCCCAAAATAGGACCATGAGGCCGTCGATCTTGTCGCTTTTCCATCTTTATCCCCCCTTGCTTTTACTGCAAGTCTTTTCTTTTATTATACCACAGACAAAAGAGGAATTCCGTTTATTATATTATTTTTTAGGAACTTCTGCGACTTTCTTTCTCGCCTATTTTGTGTTATCATGTAGAGGTAATGAAAGGAGAGAAAATGTCTGCTATAGAACGTATTACAAAAGCTGCTCATTTAATTGATATGAACGATATTATCCGCGAGGGGAATCCGACTCTTCGCGCAGTTGCTGAGGAGGTCACTTTCCCACTGTCTGACCAAGAAATCATCCTTGGAGAAAAGATGATGCAATTCCTCAAACATTCTCAGGATCCCGTTATGGCTGAGAAAATGGGCTTGCGTGGTGGGGTTGGATTGGCTGCTCCTCAGTTAGATATCTCAAAACGCATTATCGCTGTTTTAGTGCCAAATATTGTGGAAGAAGGTGAGACTCCACAGGAAGCCTACGATCTGCAAGCTATTATGTACAATCCAAAAATCGTATCTCACTCTGTTCAGGACGCTGCTCTTGGTGAAGGAGAAGGTTGCCTTTCTGTTGACCGAAACGTACCTGGCTATGTAGTCCGCCATGCCCGAGTCACTGTTGATTACTTTGACAAGGACGGGGAAAAACACCGTATCAAGCTCAAAGGTTACAACTCCATCGTTGTCCAACATGAAATTGATCATCTAAACGGAATCATGTTTTACGATCGTATCAACGAAAAAGATCCATTTGCCGTTAAAGAAGGACTCCTCATCCTTGAATAAAGAAAATCCCGTTGCAAGACGGGGTTTTGTGTTATAATAGAGGCATGAAAACAAATGATATTGTCTATGGCGTCCACGCCGTCACAGAAGCCCTCCTTGCAAACACTGGAAACAAACTTTACCTCCAAGAAGATCTTCGAGGTAAGAATGTTGAAAAGGTCAAGGAACTGGCTACAGAAAAGAAGGTATCCATTTCTTGGACTTCAAAAAAATCCCTCTCTGAAATGACCGAAGGCGCTGTCCACCAAGGCTTTGTTCTACGAGTGTCCGAATTTGCCTATAGCGAACTGGATCACATCCTTGCCAAAACACGACAAGAAGAAAATCCACTTCTGTTGATTCTGGATGGTCTAACCGATCCCCATAATCTAGGTTCTATCTTAAGAACGGCGGATGCGACCAATGTTTCAGGTGTCATCATTCCCAAGCACCGCGCTGTCGGAGTGACTCCTGTCGTTGCCAAAACGGCCACAGGTGCTATTGAACATGTACCGATTGCCCGAGTGACCAACCTCAGTCAAACCCTCGATAAACTCAAGGATGAAGGCTTCTGGACCTTTGGAACGGATATGAACGGCACTACTTGCCACAAGTGGAATACAAAAGGGAAAATCGCCCTCATCATCGGAAATGAAGGAAAAGGTATCTCTAGCAACATCAAAAAACAGGTTGATGAGATGATTACCATTCCGATGAATGGGCATGTTCAAAGCCTCAATGCCAGTGTTGCCGCAGCCATTCTCATGTACGAAGTTTTCCGAAACCGACTATAAAAAAGTTTCCAGTCATCTGATTGGAAACTTTTTTGCTTAACTATGTTCTGTGATAAATTTATAGGCTTCTTGACCAGCGATAGCCCCATCTCCAACTGCTGTTGTTACTTGGCGAAGATCTTTTTGGCGAACATCCCCAACCGCAAATATACCATCAACGCTAGTTTTCATATGATTGTCTGTTACAATCCAGCCTGCCTGGTCTTGAATATTCAATTCTTTAACAAAATCGCTAACAGGGTCCAAACCAACATAGATAAAGACACCACCAAAGGCTTGTTCTGTCACTTGACCTGTTTTTACATTTTCAAAAATAACAGATTCTACTCGGTTTTCACCTTTAATTTCCTTGACGACAGAGTCCCAGATAAAGTTGACTTTCTCATTAGCAAAGGCACGGTCTTGCAAAACCTTTTGGGCACGAAGTTGGTCGCGACGGTGAACAATAGTGACAGTCTTGGCAAAGCGTGTCAAGAAGAGGGCTTCTTCTACCGCTGAATCTCCACCACCGACTACGAGCAAGTCTTGGTCACGGAAGAAAGCTCCATCACAGACTGCACAGTAAGAAACACCTCGGCTATTTAGTTCTTCTTCTCCGGGAACTCCCAAGAGACGGTGTTTTGACCCAGTTGCCACGATGACTGTACGAGTTTCGTAAACTTGATCATTAGTGATCACCTTCTTATAGTCAGCACAGTCTTCAATCTTTTCGACAAATCCATAAAGGTGCTCTACTCCAAGGTTTTCAAGAGGTTCAAACATCTTTTCAGCCAATTCAGGTCCACTGATGTTGGCATAACCTGGATAGTTTTCAATATCAGATGTGTTATTCATTTGCCCGCCTGGCAGGCCGCCTTCTATCAAAGCCACTTTCAGATTGCTTCGAGCGGCATACAAGGCAGCGGTCATTCCCGCAGGTCCAGCACCGACAATAATCGTATCGTACATTTCGATTCCTTCTTTCTTGTTGTAACTATCTTTACTCTAACTGTTTAAAGTTTATTTAGCAAGCATTATGCTCTGAAAACTAAAATGAGACTCATGACGGCAAAGGATAATACTGGGATCACCAAAACCCCAATCATAATCATATCATAGAGATGGGCTTGACGGGCCTTGGCTGTCTTGTCCACGCCAGACATAGCTCGCAATCCAATCCAAATCCCTAAAAAAATCACGACGAGAATGGTCGTTAAGATCAAACTCTCGAAATATAAAGAAAACAGTTGCAGCAGCATGATCTCTCTCGTTTCTATCTTTTTTAAAGAGTAAACTCAGCTAGTCCAACTAACTGAGTTTTCCTTTTACTATTATATCAAATATAAGTCCGTTTGTAACTAGCGAAGAATTCTTTTGTCCGTTCTTCTTTCGGATGATTGATGATTTCATCCGGTGTGCCTGACTCGATGATTTTCCCCTTATCTAGGAACAAAATCTTATCTGCCACTTGGGCTACAAAAGACATATCGTGACTGACCAAAATCATGGTCTGACCAGACTTAGCGGCATCTGCAATAGACTTTTCTACTTCACCGACCAACTCTGGGTCAAGGGCTGAAGTGGGCTCGTCCAAGAGCAAGACATCTGGTTTCATAGCAAGCGCACGCGCGAGGGCAACCCGTTGCTTTTGTCCACCTGATAAGTGGCGAGGATAATGGTTTTCACGGTCAGAAAGACCAACCTTGGCCAACTCCTCCTTAGCGATTTTTGTTGCTTCCTCGTCCGATAATTTTTTAACGACAACCAAACCTTCCTTGACATTGTCAAGAGCAGTTCGGCGTTCAAACAAATTGAACTGTTGGAAAACCATGGACAGCTTGCGACGAAGGGTTAGGATCTCTTCTTGGCTAATCTGAGAAAAATCAACTTTAAAATTGTCAATCTGAATCGTTCCACTATCTGGAGTTTCAAGGTAGTTCAAACTACGAAGAAAGGTTGATTTCCCAGCTCCAGATGAACCAATCAAGGCTACGACTTCCCCTTTTTGGATATCCAAGTCCAGATGATCCAAGACAGTCTGGCCTGAAAATGATTTACTTAAATTCGAAATCTTAATCATTAACGAAGGTCTCCTTTCACATCTGTTTGCACTGTATCAGGTGCAGAAATAGCCATTTTTCTCTCGATGAAACGACCGAGGCTTTCAATGCCGATATTGACTACCCAATAAACAAGGGCTACGGAGATGAAACGCTCAAAGTAACGATAATCTGCTCCACCCAAAATCTGAGCTTGAGCAAAAACTTCGACAACACCCGCACTAAAGGCTAGAGAAGTTCCCTTGGTCAAACCGATAAGAGAGTTAATCAAAGTCGGTGTCGCTACCACTGCTGCATTTGGAATAATCACGCGACGATAAACTTGCGCTTGCGTCATACCCAGACTACGCGCCGCCTCAATTTCACCTGGATTAACAGAAAGGATGGCCGCACGAATCGTTTCACTTGCATAAGCCGCCTCATTAAAAGCAAAGGCCACAATCGCAAAAAGTGCTGCTGGAATCGCATTGATATTGAAACCAGTTCCCCATTGTTGGTTGATAGCTTTCAGTGCCAAAGGAATTCCGTAGTAGGTCAACATAAGTTGAACTAGGATTGGGGTACCTTTTAAGAAGCTGACGAAAAAGGCCTGCAAGGGATATAAAATCTTAACACGATTGATCTTAACAATGGCAAAAATCAAGGCAAGTAGCAAACCAAAGAGTGCACCTCCAAGCGTCAACATCAAGGTCGTAGGCAGTTGTTGGACAATCCTTGGAATTCCATCAAAGACCGAACGCAAACTAAAGAGCTTACCATCCGGAATGAGTTGCATCAAACTTTGGTACCAATCTGATGCTAAAAGTGTTGTAACAGTCATAAAAACATCCTCTCCTGATAATGATTCATTCTACCATACTTCTGCTCGCAAGCAAATTATTTGCTACGGGCTACTCAGACTTTGTCTATCTTCTAGTTTATCACACTTTAAAACAGGGAGGCTATATATTTTACCTATCAAGGAGATAAATAAAAACTATCTCAAACCTAAGTCCTTATAGCTTTTTCTATAGCCAATTTGTTTAACAGCACCATTCTCCACCAAAATTGGACGTTTCAATAACATGCCATCACTCGCTAGAAGCTTGGCTGCTTCTTGTTTTGACAAACTTCCCACCTTATCTTTTAGGCCAAGTTCACGGTATTTGATCCCGCTGGTATTGAAAAATTGTTTCACTTCAAAACCGGATGTTTCTAACCAGTTCAAAATCACGTCTTCACTTGGTGTTTCTTCTACGATGTGGACATCTTGGTATTCCAGTCCAAGTTGATCCAATTCATTTTTTGCTTTCTTACAAGTTGAACATTTTGGGTATTCGATAAATTCTAACATCTTCTTTTCTTTCTATTTTTTATTTTCTTGAAATGCTGCACCTTCATGTTGCAAGAGCCAGGCTTTCTTTTCGACTCCAGATGCATAGCCTGTCAGACGATTGCCTGACCCCAGCACACGATGACAGGGTACGAGGATGGACCAAGGATTGCGCCCCACTGCTCCACCAATCGCTTGAGCAGAAGCCACTTGCAGATCTTGAGCTATTTGTCCGTAAGTTACTGTTTGACCATAAGGAATGCTCTGTAAGTAAGCCCAGACCCGCTTTTCAAAATCTGTTCCAATAGGAGCCAAAGGCAAGGAAGACAAATCTTGAGCACATCCATCAAAGTAAGTATCTAAATAGGAAATAACTTGATCAAGGATAGGATGCCCCTTAACGACTTCTATCCTTTCCGTATCAATACCCCTCTCAAAATGAGTTTGATCCTGTACCCAAATTCCATACAGATATTGCTCGTCAGCAACTAAGGATAAGGTTCCAATTGGCGACGAGTAGAGCATTTTTGCGTACTTTTTCTGCTTCATTTTTTTAATTTCTGATAGGCCAAACGTTCCCCATCAACTGGAACCTTACCAACCTGTTGGAAGCCCAGCTTTTCAAATATATGCTGCATGGCCTTGTTTTCTGCATGTGTATCTGAACGAAAATCTAGATAATCAAAACCTTCAATCAAGCCTTCTAGGAAAGTCTGAGCAACACCTTGTCCTTGGACATCTGCTGCCACAGCGATACGGTGAAAGACCAGATATTCTGATTCTCCCCCCTGCCAATTTCCTTTATAAATGGCTTCATAGGCTTCCTCTGGGCTCTTGGTCACAGCAGCATAGGCTAGCAGTTCTCCCTCTTCCAAGGCCACATAAGCTTGCCCTGAGATGATATCATCAATAATGATGTCGGCATTTGGATAGCCATTTTGCCACTGGTCGCTACCAGACTCAGCTAAGCACTTTTTGGCATCCTCCATCACCTGCATAATCGCATCTACTTCGTTTGGAAAAGCTAAACGAATCTCCATCTTTTCCCCTCATTTCTAACTAGTTTCTCTCATCATAGCATAATTTAAAGCTTTCTACAAGCAGTTGAAACTTGACTTTTGTTTTTTATTATTTTATAATCTAGTTATCAAAACTAGATAAAAAGGAGTTGGAAATGAATTCTAACTTTTCCTACCCAAAATGGGAAGACATTCCAAACATTGACCTCTATTTGGATCAGGTTTTGCTTTATGTCAATCAAGTCTGCGCCCCTGTCTCTCCAGATAAAGAAAAGGGGTTAACAGCATCCATGGTCAATAACTATGTCAAACATGGTTACCTGACAAAGCCAGACAAGAAAAAATACCAACGCAAACAGATTGCCCGCTTGATTGCCATCACTACTCTCAAGTCTGTCTTTTCGATCCAAGAAATCGCTCAAACACTGAATACTCTACAAACTCAAGCGAGCTCAGACCAGCTCTACGATGCTTTTGTGGACTATATGAACCATGGGATTGATCCAGAAAATCCTATTATCCAAACTAGCTGTCAAACGGTTAAACTCTATCATCAAACTCTAGACTTAATCCTTATCAAAGAAAAGGAGGAAATCCAATGAATACCAGTCTAAAACTCAGTAAAAAGCTCAGTTTTGGAGAGGAAATTGCTAATAGTGTGACCCATGCTGTGGGTGCCGTTATCATGCTCATCCTACTCCCTATTTCATCCACCTATAGTTATGAAGCACACGGATTTTTATCATCTTTTGGTGTCTCAATCTTTGTTATCAGTCTCTTTCTCATGTTCCTCTCGTCAACCATTTACCACTCTATGGCCTATGGTTCGACCCACAAATACGTCTTGCGAATCATCGACCATTCTATGATTTATGTGGCTATCGCAGGCTCTTATACGCCGGTCGTCTTGACTTTGATGAATAACTGGTTTGGCTATCTCATTATTGCCATTCAGTGGGGAACGACCATCTTTGGCATCCTCTATAAAATCTTTGCTAAAAAGGTCAATGAGAAATTCAGCCTTGCCCTTTACCTGATTATGGGCTGGTTGGTTCTGGCTATCATTCCTGCCATTATCAGTCAAACAACGCCAATTTTCTGGAGTCTCATGGTAACTGGCGGACTTTGTTATACAGTTGGAGCTGGATTTTACGCTAAGAAAAAACCTTATTTCCACATGATTTGGCATCTCTTTATCCTAGCGGCATCTGCACTTCAGTACATCGCTATTGTTTATTTCATGTAAAAAAGTTGAGAATCTTTTCTCAACTTTTTTCTTTACACATATTGATAAAATACTGGTGCAAGCGAGCATCATCTGTCAATTCTGGATGAAAAGAGGTTACCAGCATATTCTGTTCTTGCGCAGCAACGATTTGGTCATCTACAGTTGCTAGGATTTCCACACCCTCTCCAAGACTACTGATAATCGGACCGCGAATAAAGGTCATGGGAAACTGACCAACTCCCTTACATTCTGCCTCCGTGTAGAAACTTCCCAGTTGGCGACCATAAGCATTACGCTCTACTACTATATCCATGGTTCCAAGATGACTTTCTTCCCGAGAAGTGATTTCCTTAGCCAGCAAAATCAACCCTGCACAGGTCCCAAAAACGGGTAATCCAGATAGAATGGCTTCTCGGATGGGAATCAACATCTGTTGGTCTCGCAAGAGCTTGCCCATGGTTGTAGACTCACCGCCAGGCAAAATCAAACCAGACAAGTCACTCTGATGTTGTTGAAAATCATCTAAATTTCTGATTTCGACACTAGTGACTCCTAATTTATCTAGCACTTTTGCATGCTCTGCAAAGGCGCCTTGCAAGGCTAATATTCCAATTTTCATCTATTTTCCTCGCTCAGCCATGAGAATTTGGATTTCATTCTCATTGATACCAACCATGGCTTCCCCTAGGTCTTCAGAGATTTGAGCCAGAATTTGAGTATTTTGGTAATTGGTTACCGCTTTGACAATGGCACTTGCTCGTTTAACAGGATCTCCTGATTTGAAAATACCTGAACCGACAAAGACACCCTCTGCACCCAATTGCATCATCAGCGCAGCATCTGCTGGTGTTGCCACACCTCCAGCCGCGAAGTTTACAACTGGTAATTTTCCATGTTCATGAACGTATTGGACTAATTCCACAGGGACTTGGAGTTCTTTTGCAGCAACATAGAGTTCATCCTCACGTAGATTTTGAATACGGCGAATTTCTTGATTCATCATGCGCATATGACGAACAGCTTGGACGATATCTCCTGTACCCGGTTCTCCTTTTGTCCGAATCATAGAAGCTCCTTCAGCGATACGACGCAAGGCTTCACCCAAATCCTTAGCTCCACAGACAAAAGGAACTTGGAATTCTTTCTTGTCCACATGGAAACGGTCATCAGCTGGAGAAAGCACTTCACTTTCATCGATATAGTCAATCTCAATAGCCTCTAAAATCTGAGCTTCTACAAAATGTCCAATTCTAACCTTGGCCATCACTGGAATGCTCACAGCTTCTTGTATTTCCTTAATCATCTTTGGATCACTCATACGGGAAACTCCTCCAGCTGCACGAATATCAGCTGGAATCCGCTCCAAGGCCATAACAGCTGCCGCACCAGCAGCCTCTGCGATACGAGCCTGTTCAGGGTTCTGAACGTCCATGATAACCCCACCTTTGAGCATCTGTGCCAAGTTTTTATTTAGTTCATAACGATTTTCAGTCATTTCTTTTTCCTCATCATTTGTATTGGTAGCTACCATTTCATTTTAAGTCAGAACAGAGTGAAGTACAAGATAGAAAAATAATATTTGTCTGGGTACAGATTGACAAAAAAATATCTGACCTTAACTTAAGGCCAGATAGCTCAGCTATTGTTATTTTTCAGCTGTAAGTGCAGCCATTGTGATGTAGTTGTATGGTTTGTTGAAATGTGGCAAGAAGAATAAGTCTGTCAAAGCCAACTTGTCGATTGTCACATGCTCTTGGATAGCAAGTGAGAACATGTGGATTCCCATGCTGATTGCAGAGTCACGAGACACCATTTGCGCACCAAGGATTTCGCGGCTATCTTTGTCAAAGACAATCTTGATGGCAACTTCGTGGTTGTCATGTTTGATAAATTCTGGTTTTTGAAGATCGTTAAAGCCAGTTTCAGTTGCATTATAGCCAGCAGCTTTGGCTTTTTCAAGAGTCAAACCAGTTGAAACCATGTGAAGGCCATAGATAGAGATACCATTTGATCCTTGCACACCGATTCCTTCCAGTTCATGACCACAAGCGTTGTAAGCACCCACGATACCAGTACGTACAGCGTTAGAGGCAAGAGCGATGTAGCTAGTGTCTTTACGTGCATTGTCATAAACAGTCGCACAGTCACCAACAGCGTAGACACCTGGAATAGAAGTTTCTTGTTTCTTGTCTACAAGAAAGGCACCGTTGCGGAAGAGTTCAATCTTACCATCAGCAAGAGCTGTGTTAGGACGGAAACCAACTGCAAGAACAACCATATCCACATCAAATGTTTCTTTGTCTGTCACCAAGCGTTCTACTTTGCCGTCACCCTGGATAGCTTTAACTGTTTGACCAAGAGCCAAGCGGATGTTGTGGTCTTCCAAGTTTTTCGCCATCATTTGAGTGAAGTCTTTGTCATAGTAGCCGTTCAAAACAGTGTCTACGATGTCAACAAGCACCACTTCTTTTCCAAGACGCTCGAAAGCTTCGGCAAGTTCTACACCAATGTAACCACCACCAACAACGGCAATGCGCTCAAGGTGTTTGCTCTTGTCTTCAAGTTTTTCAATAACTTCCTCAGCGTTTTGGTACAATTTAACAAATTGTACATTTTCAAGAGTTGCTTTGAATTCGCGGTTGCCCTTAACAATTTCAACACCTTCGATTGGAGGCAAGATTGGAGTTGAACCAGTTGCAAAGATCAATTTATCATAAGACTCTTTGTGTTCTTTACCTTCAACTTCTGCTGTCACAACTTTGTTATCGTAGTCAATTGAAAGAACTGGTGAGTTCATGTACACTTTAGCACCTTTTGCTTCCAATTTTTCTTTATCAGAGTAGAAGAGACCTTCTGGGCCATCAATTTGTTCCCCAATCCAAAGCGCCATTCCACAACCAAGGAATGAAATATTTGAGTTTTGGTCAAATACTACGATTTCGTTCTCATGTCCGAAGTTGTCCAACATCGTATTAATACAAGCTGTACCAGCGTGGTTAGCACCAACTACAACGATTTTACTCATAGAATAATTCCACCTTTAAAATTTAATTTACCCTCCTAGTATATCATTTACTGTTAGCGTTTACAAGGTATTTGCTTGGAATTCTCTTTTTTTCAGAAAAAATTATTCTTTGCTATATTATTTGTTTCATTTCCTTCCAATTTTTAAGCATATTTCTTGACTTTTGTTAAAATTTATTTGTGAAAACGCTGACTTTATGGTATGCTAGATACATGGAAAGAAAATGTAAGGGGTTAAATTTTCTATTAATCTAACTTATCTTGAATGATTTCCTACAAGAAGAAAGGAGTTGGTAGCTTGCCTCTTCGTTCTCGTTCTGAACGGCTGATGGGAACAACTATCACGATTTCATTAGTAGATGAGCAGGCAGAAACCTTGCTTCAAGGTGCTTTTGACTTGCTCAAAGAGCTCGAATACCGCTTCAACGCCAACAGTCAAGAATCCGAACTGATGGAAATCAACTACCAGGCTGGAATTTCACCTGTTAAGGTTCATCCTGACCTGTTTGAATTGATTGCTCTTGGACTTGAGCATAGCCTAGCTCCATCTAGCCATCTAAACATCAGCATTGGTCCCTTGATTCAAACTTGGCGAATTGGATTTGCAGATGCACGGCTTCCAGAGTTAAACGAAATCGAAGCTGTCTTGCCTCTAGTTGACCCGCATTTTATCAAGTTGGATCCGACTAGCTCTACTGTCTTTTTAGAGAAGAAAGGAATGAAGCTTGATTTAGGTTGTTTAGCTAAGGGCTATAGTGCAGATAAGGTTGCTCAGTATTTGAAAGAGCACGGTGTCACCTCTGCCTTGATCAATCTCGGAGGAAATATCCTCACCATCGGGAATAACCAAACCAAAGAAGGGAAAGCCTGGCAAATCGGTATTCAAGATCCGCGAAATCCTCGTGGCAATCATCTCCTAACCATTCCTGCTTCTAATAAATCCGTTGTCACTTCAGGTATCTATGAACGCCACCTGACAGTAGATGGAAAAGACTATCACCATATCTTTGATAGTGAGACAGGCTTTCCTGTCGAAACCGATCTTGCTAGCCTAACGATTGTCTCTGATAAATCCGTTGATGGTGAGATATGGACAACACGCCTTTTCGGAGAACGAAGCGCTTCTATCCTCTGGCAAGTCGAAAGTATAGATGGTATTGAAGCCATCCTCATCGACAAAGAAGGACGCCTTGCTTGTTCTTCAGGCCTTCAAAATTGTATTATGTAAAAAGAGAAAGGAAATCTCATGCTAAAACTTATTGCCATTGTTGGAACGAACTCTAAACGTTCTACAAACCGCCAATTGCTCCAATACATGCAAAAACACTTTGCTGATAAAGCTGAAATTGAACTCGTTGAAATCAAGGATATCCCTGTTTTCAACAAACCAGCAGATAAGCAACTTCCAGCTGAAATTCTTGAGATTGCTGCTAAAATTGAAGCATCTGATGGTGTCATTATCGGTACCCCTGAGTACGACCACTCAATCCCCGCAGTTTTGATGAGCGCTCTTGCTTGGCTATCTTATGGTATCTACCCACTTTTGAACAAACCAATCATGATCACTGGTGCTTCTTACGGTACTCTTGGTTCTTCTCGTGCCCAATTGCAACTTCGTCAAATATTGAACGCTCCTGAAATTAAGGCAAATGTTCTACCAGATGAATTCTTGCTCTCACACTCTCTTCAAGCATTTAACCCAAGTGGTGACTTGGTTGACCTTGACGTCATCAAGAAATTGGATGCCATCTTTGATGACTTCCGTATCTTTGTGAAAATTACTGAAAAATTGCGCAATGCACAAGAATTGCTTCGCAAAGATGCTGAAGAATTTGACTGGGAAAATTTGTAAGATAGGAGACCGAAAGAATGAAATTTGTTGGACTTGTTGGATCAAACTACGATCAATCATATAACCGCAAACTCTTGGAATTTATCCGTCGCAATTTCAAATTCAAATTTGAATTAGAAGTTCTTGAAATCGACGAAGTTCCAATGTTTAACCAAGACGAAAAATGGGACGAAAGTTTCCAATTGCGCTTCTTGTATAACAAAATTACACGTGCTGATGGTGTCATTATCGCCACCCCTGAGCACAACCACACTATCTCAGCTTCTCTCAAATCTGTGCTCGAATGGCTTTCATACGAAGTTCATCCATTTGAAAACAAACCTGTCATGATTGTGGGTGCATCGTACTACGACCAAGGAACATCACGTGCCCAAGTTCACCTTCGTAAAATCCTTGACGCTCCAGGTGTTAATGCCTACACGCTTCCAGGTAATGAATTCCTTCTTGGTAAAGCTAAGGAAGCTTTTGATAACGACGGAAATATCACCAACGAAGGCACTGTTAAATTCCTTGAAACTTGCTTAGATAACTTTGTAAAATACGTAGGAGTCGTTTCGAAATTGAAAAAACCAAAACCAATCGAACCAGAAGACTTGGATTGTGGAAAACCAATTGCTACAACCATTACAGAAGTTGATCCTGACGATCCTGAATGGGTAGAAAAAGTTGCAGCAATCACTGGAGCTGTTTCTGGTGATACCTATGTCAAATTGGACCACGGTATCCTGACAGTTAACCAAATTGATATGTTCTTGAAAGCTATGCCATTTGAATTGACATACGCTGATGACAACAACCAATTCCTCTACTACAACAACGCTCATCAAGATCCAGACACCATGTTTGCCAAACGTGTGCCACCTCAATCAGGTAGCCGTATGTCGACTGTTCATAATTCTCTTCCACCAGCACGTATGAAGAACGTGGAGTGGGTTATCGGAACACTTCGCAACGGAAACCAAGAATACGTCCGTACCATCGTTCCAGGTTCTCCTGCAGGTGTCATCAACACCCACAACTACCAAGCGATGTACTATCCTGACGGATCATACGCTGGTATCAATGAAATCGTCTTTAACTTCCAACCATGGCTTGACTGGTACCTAAAAGAAACTGGTCAACGTTTGGTAGGTGGTAGCGGACCATTTGCTCCTGCAGCTGGAGGTCATGGAGACGCCGATGCTACTTCTGGCGCTTCTGATTCAGGTGATGCTGGAGGCCACGGTGGTGACGCTGACGCTACTTCTGGCGCAAGCAACTAAGAAACCAAAAAGGAGCCATTTGGCTCCTTTTTTTGTTACAACAGAAAAGGGGCTTGTAAATCATCTACAAACCCCTTTCAATTTATGAGTTAGGATCATCTAAACTACGACCATGCAAACCTTTTTCGCGTTGTACTTGACGTAGTTTTTCTGGTGTGACGTCATTTCCTTCCTCGTCCACAATTTTGATTCCTTCAATGTGGTGACGAACAGAACGACGATAGCCTTCGATGTACTCCTCACGAAGTTTAGCTTGTTCCACTTTTTCAGCAGAAGTTAAGCCTTCTGTTTTTTTCTTTTTGGCAAGCTCGTTGATACGAGCGATTTTTTTCGGATCCATTTCTTCTCCTTTGTGATAAGGTTTAATCCGTTTAACAGATTTTATTTTTTATTTGGTATTAATTTGATTGAAACGTGCAAGTTTAGCGGCTTTCTTGGTTAATTGCGACAAGATGGCCAATCGATTTTGACGAATATCTTGATCATCGGTCATTACCATAGTATTCTCAAAGAAAGCATCAATAACTGGACTAAGCGCAAAGAGTTGTTCTAATTGCTGACTTACAGTCCCTGATAAAACGAGTGACTCTACTGCTTCCGCCAAGGCTTTCTCTTCTTCATTTTCAAAGAGAGCAGGGTCAACTGTTTCAGATCCTTCCGCTTTCTCAGCCAAATTAAAAGCACGAGAGAGAGATTCGACAGACGGTTTGAAGTTTTCTTCCTTGCTTGCTTCGGCAACAGCACTTGCTACTTCCAACATATCCGCCACGACAAAGTTCGAACTTGCAAGGACTGCTTCCTTAATGTCTTTTGGAGTTGAACCCATCATCTTATCAACACGAGCCTTGATAAAGTCCATGACCTCCGCTTTATTTTCATAAGTTAAGCTGTCGAATTTCAAATTATAAAGGCTATCGATCAGCTCATCCATAGCAATATGCCAACCAAAGGCATCCAAGATACGAACTACACCTTGCGTCGCGCGACGAAGGGCATAAGGGTCATTAGAACCTGATGGAATCAAACCTACTGAGAAGAAACTCAAAATCGTATCCAATTTGTCTGCAATGGCTAGAATGGCTCCAACCTTGCTCTCTGGAAGCTCTCCGTCAGCTGATGTAGGCATGTAGTGTTCACGAATAGCAGCCGCAACTGCTGGAGTTTCTCCAGCAAGAAGAGCATATTTCTCACCCATAATACCTTGGAGTTCATCAAACTCACCAACCATACCCGTCAACAAGTCAAACTTGTAAATGGCTGCTGCACGGGCTAGATCAACCGTTTCATCCACTGACAAACCAGCCTTTTCTGCCAAGAGAATGGCAATCTGACCTGTACGAATCATGTGTTCACGAAGGGAACCAATCTTCTCATGGAAAGTCACGTTGTTCAATTTTTCAACAAGATTTGAAACGACCAATTTTTGGTCTTCACGCCAGAAGAATTCACCGTCTTCCAAGCGGGCAACTAAGACTTTTTCATTTCCCTTGATGACATTTTCCAAATGCTCTGCATTTCCATTACGAACTGAAATGAAGTTTGGCAAGAGCTTACCATCTTGATCACGGACAACAAAGTAACGTTGGTGTTCCTTCATCGAAGTCACCAAAACTTCTTCTGGAACGTCAAGGTATTTAGCATCAAAACTTCCCATAAAGGCCGTTGGGTATTCAACCAAGTTCAAGACTTCGTTCAGTAAGTCAGCATCAATTTCGATACGTACACCATGTTCAGCTTCGATTGCCTTGATTTGGTCAACAATCATTTGCTCACGTTCACGTGGATCCGCGATTACAAACTGCTTACGAAGGTCTTCTTCATAGCTCAATACTGACTGAATCTTAGTTTCTTGTCCCAAGAAACGATGACCACGACTCACACGACCGCCCTTAATATCAAGGAAATCCAAATCAAACTCTTCTTCATCTAAAAGAACTGTCAAAGTGTGTACAGGGCGGATGTATTCAAAGGTATTGTTAGCCCAGTGCATGCTGACAGGGAATGTCAGTGACTTCAAGACATCTACAACATCTGGAACAATGGATTCAACTGGTTGACCAATTTCTTCCTTGGTAACATAGACATATTCTTCACCTTTGATTTCACGGAATTCGATATCTTCAACTGTCAAACCTTTCCCACGGACAAATCCTTGAGCTGCTTTGGTGAAGTTTCCATCACTATCCAAGGCGATTTTCTTTGCTGGACCCTTGAAATCTTCTGTCAAATCAGACTGTTTGTCTGCAAGACCAGTCACACGAACAGCTAAACGACGTGGGGTTGAGAAGGTTTGAATATCTTCAAAAGACAGGCGGTTTTCCTTGAGGAAGGCTGCCATTTTTTCACCTAGTTGTTTTTCACTTGGAGTTACTACATAGGCTGGTAACTCTTCAAGACCGAGTTCTACTAATAAGTTTTTTGTCATGTTATTTCTCCGAAAAGTATCTTTTTATTTTCCAGTTTGCCTTATGTGATTGGCACGCAAGCAACCAACTTCGTTGTTTCATTGCTAAAATTGGAGCCGAAAGTCTCCAATTTTGCCTAGTATCCTTAGCTTCACTAAGGATACCTTCATCACTACGGCAACTGGCTCAAGGCTCACTCTGTTCGCCCATTTTCGTAAACTGTCACTCTCTTTACTCTGCGTCTTCTGCTAAGAGTTTAGTTCGTGTTGCTTCATCCAAAAGTGGGTAGCCTAGGCGTTTGCGTTCTGCGACAAAGGTTTTGGCTACGACACGAGCCAAGTTACGGATACGAGCGATATAGCCTGCGCGCTCAGTTACGGATACGGCACCACGCGCATCAAGCAGGTTAAAGGTGTGTGAACATTTGAGAACATAGTCATAGGCAGGGTGAACCAAGCCCTCTTCCAAGGCACGACCAGCTTCTTTTTCAAATTTATCAAAGTTTTCCAGCAACATTTCTTGGTCCGAAATTTCAAATGAATATTTTGAATGCTCGTACTCAGGCTGTATAAAGATTTCTCCGTATTTTACACCATCAGCCCATTCGATATCATAGACAGAATCTACTTCTTGGATGTAAGAAGCCAAGCGTTCCAAACCATAGGTAACTTCCGCAGTCACAGGGCCAGTTGCCAATCCCCCTACTTGTTGGAAATAAGTGAACTGAGTAATTTCCATCCCATCAAGCCAAACTTCCCATCCAAGACCAGCTGAACCAGTCGACGGGTTTTCCCAGTTGTCCTCAACGAAGCGGATATCGTGTTCCAAAGGATTAATACCCAATTTTTCCAAAGACTCAAGATAAAGTTCTTGGATATTTGATGGAGAAGGCTTCATGACCACTTGGAATTGGTGGTGTTGGTAAAGACGGTTAGGATTTTCCCCATAACGACCGTCAGCAGGACGACGTGATGGCTCCACATAAGCCGCATTCCATGGCTCAGGCCCAATAGCACGAAGGAAAGTGTAAGGACTCATTGTCCCCGCACCTTTCTCATTATCATAAGCCTGCATGAGCATACAACCTTGGTCATTCCAAAATTGTTGCAAAGTAAGGATGATTTCCTGGAAAGTCAATTTTTTAGACATTATTTACTCCTTTTTTTATAAATTACTTGCGACACGAGTCTGCCTCGTCGATTATACGAGGCAAGACGAGTTAGTACTGCGTCTAGCTCAGCACCCTAGTGCTGAAAGTGGGGCAACCCGACTGTAAGGAGGTCTCTGCCACTGACGCAGTGAAATGTTAATTTCTTAGACATTGAATACTCCTTTAGTTTATATTATCTTTTTAAATTTATTTATCAAGCAACCAAGAAAAAGCTGGATCCTGAAAAATATGACGTTTAGGAACAGTTTGTAAATTCTGATTGCATTCATCTACTGAACCCAATTTCAAAGCACAAACTTCTGGTACATCTTCTTTAATAGTGAAAATTTGACTATGACAGTTCTGGCAGTAATAGCGTTGTTTCCCTGGAGATGAACTATAGGTAACCAAATTCTCTTCTCCATACAATACCAGATTTTTGCTGCTAACTTTGGCATTAACTGTATAAGCAGACGCAGTTGCTTTCCGACAGAATGAGCAATGACAAAAAACTAATTCCGACAATTCCTCATCTAAAATGTAGGTCACTGCTTTGCATAAACAAGATCCTTTAAGCATTATGCTCCTTTCTACCTAGGTATTAGACGAAATTCAAAAAGAACCGAATTTCAACACCCAAGTCTTGCGACTAGGGGCGTCAGAAACGCGGTTCCACCCTAATTTATTACTTCATTGTTTTTTAAAATACGACAGAAAGCGCCAGTTTCTTACCTTGTCCTACTTGGCTCCCACTATCCCAAGCTCGCTTGAAGAACGCCATAAGACTTTCTTTCTTGTTGATTATTATATCAGAAAGAGAGAAAATTTACAATTCTTTTTCTTACTTTCTAAAAATCCATCTCATCCACACGAGGTGCGCCAGAAGTCACTGAAATCGTCTTTAAGATCTCTCGCTCTTCTTTGCTGAGTTCAATCCCAAAACAGTCAAGATTGCTCTGGATGCGAGAGGCTGTTACTGACTTGGGTAACGGTAAAAACTCTTCTGCCAAACTCCAAGCCAAGGCAATTTGAGCCACTGATTTCCCATGCTTAGTAGCAATTTCTTGGACTTCCTTCTGTTCAAACAACTCTCCTTGCCCAAATGGTCCCCAAGCCTCTAAGAGAATTCCTTTCTCTCTACAGTAGTCAACCACTTCCTCTTGATAAACTCCTGGTGCCAAACGTACCTGATTGACCGCTGGAATAATTCTTGCTGTCTCAAGCAAGGCATCCAAATGATGAGGAAGGAAATTACTAACGCCGATAGCACGAATCTTGCCTTCTTTGTAAAGTTCCTCCATCGCTCTCCAGACTTCAGCATTGCGAGTTTTCCATTCGTCGTTTTTTCTTAATGGTTTTGGATTTGGCCAATGGATAAGGTACAAGTCTAGATAATCCAATCCCAGTTTTTCCATTGATTCCTCAAAAGCTTGGCGAGCTTCTTCGTAGCTGTGATTGGTATTCCAAAGTTTGGTCGTTACAAAGATTTCTTGGCGTGGAATACCGCTATCTCGTATAGCACGGCCAACGCTCTCCTCATTTTGATAGATAGCCGCAGTATCGATATGTCGATAGCCAGCTTTTAATGCTTCTAAAACGGCTTGGTAAGCTACCTCTCCATTTTCAGCCTTCCATGTTCCAAATCCTAGAACAGGAATTGAAACTCCATTATTTAGCGTATATGATTTCATATTTTTTCCTTTCTATGTGAAGAAAATCTAAAGAAACAAAGTCCTGATTATCAGAATACTTGCTCCTTTAGATTTTACCAATTATTGATCACGGTCGTAATACATTTCGTGAGCTTTTAGACGTGAATTGAGCAATTCCGGAATAGTCACAAATGTATAGCCTTGCTCTTTTAGATATTCTATAATCTTTGGAAGAGCATTAACTGTAGCGCCGTGAATATCATGCATAAGAACAATCGATCCATTACGAACTTGATGCTGAATCTCTGTTAAAATAGCAGTTTCATTCTTGCTCTTCCAGTCCAAACTATCTACATTCCACATGATAAAACTCAAATCCAGACTATTACGAATATCATCAGTAATGGCACCATAAGGCGGACGCATGAGTTTAGAACTCGAACCTAAAACCTTGGTCAAGGCATCTTCCGTATCCGTGATTTGTTTTTTAGCATCTTCAAGAGACAATTTAGAAAGAACGGGATGATCCCAGCTATGGTTTCCCACAACATGTCCTTCCGATTTCATTCGTTTCAGAAGATCTTCATTACCCGCGATATTTTTACCAAGTACAAAGAAAGTCGCCTTTACATTGTACTTAGCTAATGTATCCAAAGCTTGTGTAGTTGTAGATGGATTTGGGCCATCATCAAAGGTCAAAGCTACAACTTTTTTATTTTTCTGAGCAAAGTAAGCCTGGTAGAGCTCAGCATCCTTTTCTAATAGATAAGAGGACTCCAACACATCAAAGAAACTGGATATTGGTAAAGCAATTTCCTCCAGAGTCTCCCCTGGGTCAGCAGGATAAAGGATGATTTGACTATCTTTATAATCAAAGCTCCATGACGACAAATCTTGGTCTGTAAAGGTTTTTAGGACCTGATCAATTTTTGTCTGGTCAAGTTTCTTATCTTCTAGAGTTGCTTTGATTTGACTCAGCAAGAGTTCCTTAGCCTTGGTCGCGTCCTTGAAAAGTTTACTAAGGTCAAAGGCTTTTCCATCTTCAGTCAAGAAAATTTTTCCTAAAGACGTTTTTTCTTTTTCTTCAACCTTTGTTGCAGACAAATCGTAAACTTGCTTACTGATATTACGAGCAACGACTCCTTTTAAGACGGGATCCAACTGCTCCGTATAATAAAAGACCAAATCCTCTTTATCTTCCAGCTTTTCCTTAATATCCTGGTTGATCTTTTCTCTAACAGACGCAATGACTTCCTCCCCTTGAAGAGGATAGTAGGCAATTACCTCAGCTTGACCTTTTCGGAAATGGTCTCTCTGACTTCCTGAGTTGAATTGTTGGTCTTTTTCGTTTTTTAAGGCTTCAATTTTCTGTTCATAGGACTGTTTCTGCAAAATCTTGTGACCAATCACGCCACCTAGGCAGAGCATAGCAAGACTTAAAATACCTACTAAAACCAGTAATACATTTCTCTTTTTATCGTGGGAAACACGCTTCTCTCTATTTTTCTTCATACCTCCATCATATCAAATCAGAACTATAATTTCAATGATAAATCGATATTCTTCTATTTTTGAAAGAAATAATAAAAAGCCTAGATGATCTAAGCTTTTCAGGTATTAGAAGCGAATCGCTTCACGTGTTTTTTCATAAGAAGAAACAAAGCGATTTGTGACTCCTGGTTCTGCAACTTCCAAGGCCTGAGAAATCTTCTCAAATGATGCCTTGTAGTCAAATTCTTTTTCAAAAATTTCAAGTGCTTCATTGAAAGCTTGCTGGATACGCTCATCAAATGAACGATAACGGTTTGAATACTGCAAGAGTTGCTCCGTCAAGGTCGCGTATTGAACAATATTGTAGGTTTCTGTTTCAAGAGCCTCCATGTCATGGGTCGCAATTTCAAGAATTCGTTTAACTGATTCAATATTGACTTGTGCTTGTTCTAACTCTGCCATCAGATCTTCTGTGTTATGGCTTGCAGTGAAGAAAAGTTTTAAGAAACTTTGAGGAATACCCGGCAAGTTTCTCTTCTCCATGTAACGTTTGATAGTATGCAAACGGTTCACATAGACATTTGCTTTTTGACGAGCATTGATGTCGTCTTTTTCGATTTGAGCTAGGCGTTCACTAACAGAAACTTGTTCGTCTTCAATGTCCTTTAGATTACTTTGAAGTGAACTAAGCTGCTCTTCTAAAACAGAGTAAGCTTGTGTAGGCTCTTTTGGATCTTCTGTGACTTCCATGATAGCAGCATCAAGTGAAGCTAATTCTGCTTGAAGACGGCGGACATGATTCCCATCACTTTCTGGGAGAAGGTAAGTTTTATTCAAGCGTTCAAGATCTTGAACCAAAACCTGATTATTTTCTTTCAAGTGATTGAGGTAAGTCGGCAATGTTGAAAGAAGACTTTCAACTACTTTTTGAGCAGCAATTTCACGAGTGAAAATATCATAGAGTGCATTAATTTCTTCTTGGATGCGGTTATTTTCATACTCTGCATTATCCAATTCCAACTTACGGATATTTTCTTGATTATTTTTCAAAGACTCATGCAAAAGTTGGAAACGTGACTCAATGTCCGTTTCAGTGAAGTGATAATTAGCATCCAAGAGTTTACGGTAGCCTTCCTCCAAATCTGTCAATTGATCAGGCAGTTCCTTTGTCAAGGCTTCAACAAGAGCTGGAATTCGATCAACAATATGTGTGAGAGCGAGAATATGATTTTCGGTAGCATCTAAGATCGTTGCGGCTTCAACTGGGTCTCCAGAGGAGTTCAAAGTCACAAATTGAGAGAATTCCGATTGGATATTTTCCAATTGTTTCTCAATTTCAGGAAGGGCTTTACCATACTGTTCCGAATTTTCTGCTACGGTATGTTGCAGATTTTCAAATAAGTCCAAAGCATGCAGAACACGTCCGCTATTCTTAGACTCTTGTTTTTCAAGCTCTGAAAGCGCATTGCGAATCGCCGCAATGTCTTCTTCAATTAAATCAATTTGACTTTCGATTTGATCGATTTGGTGAGTCGCTTTGAAAAAGCGAAAAGAATTATTATAGCCTTCAGCCTCAAACAGGTTATTTTCAATATCAGCAAATGAGTTAAGGGATAAATCAACCCATTTTTGATTCCATTCACGGAAGGTTACCTGACTTTGACCAATCAAATGCATGTTTTTAACCGCTTCAACCTCATCATTTACAGGAAGGTTGTAGAGTTCTTCTTTTCTTTCTTCGAGGGCCGTCAATCTACTTACATTACGCTTACGTAGGAAGATTGCCGCTACATAAGCCAGAATCAAAATGACTGCAATCGCAACCATTAGATAAATTAGTTGTCCATTAGACATATCAAACTCCTTTTATACTAGAAACAATCGTAATGATTATATCATATTTTTTAAACCAAGGGAACTATTTCCCACATTTTTTAGACGTCAAGGGTACTGTAAACGGCATTTTCTTCGATAAATTCACGGCGAGGTTCAACTCGGTCACCCATCAACATATCAAAGATTTTATCTGCTTCGGCAGCATCATCTACCGAAACACGCGCCATCAAGCGATGTTCAGGATCCATGGTAGTTTCCCACAATTGGTGGTCATCCATTTCTCCCAAACCTTTATAACGTTGGATGGTTGGTTTTGAACGCCCTTCACTGTGACGTGCTAAGGCTTCTTGGAGTTTAATTTCTTGATCTGCACCAGGTTGAATGTATTCTTTGATCTCACTTCCAACTTTAACCCCATAGATTGGTGGTTGAGCAATGTAGACATATCCAGCTTCTAGAATTGGTTTCATGTAGCGGTAAATCAAGGTTAGCAAGAGGGTTCGAATGTGGGCTCCATCGACATCGGCATCAGTCATCAAAACGAGTTTTTGGTAACGAGCCTTAGTGACATCAAATTCTGCACCAAATCCTGTCCCCATGGCTGTAAAGAGACTCCGAATTTCTTCGTTGGCAAGGATTTTATCCATGCTAGCCTTTTCAACGTTCAAGATTTTACCACGAATTGGCAGGATAGCTTGGAATTCACGGTTACGACCAGATTTAGCTGACCCACCAGCTGAGTCTCCCTCAACGATAAAGAGTTCGGTTTCAGCAGGGTTATTTGAAGAACAGTCTGCTAGTTTTCCTGGAAGATTGGAAATTTCCAAACCAGATTTCTTGCGAGTGACTTCACGCGCACGCTTGGCAGCTACACGAGCCTTGGCAGCCAAAATTCCTTTTTCCACGATGCGCTTGGCAATCTGCGGATTCTCCATGAGGAAATCAGAGAAGGCATCGCTGAAGAGACGATTGGTGATCTTAACCACTTCGCTATTGCCCAGTTTGGTCTTGGTTTGTCCTTCAAACTGCGGATTTGGATGTTTCACAGAGATCACAGCAGTCAATCCTTCACGGACATCTTCCCCTGTCAGGTTGTCTTCATTGTCTTTTAGCAGTTTATTCTTGCGGGCATAATCGTTGATAACACGCGTCAGCGCTGTACGGAAACCTTGCTCATGCGTACCACCTTCATGGGTATGAATATTGTTGGCGAAACTCATGACGTTTTCGTGGTAACCCGTTGTATACTGCATGGCTACTTCAACTGTGATATCATCCATCTCACCGTCTGTGTAGATTGGTGTATCAAAGATAACATCCTTGTTCTCGTTGATATATTCAACGTAGCTAGCAATCCCACCCTCATAGTGGTAATTTTTAGTCTGTTCGAGACCTTCACGCTTATCTGTTATTGAGATTCGAAGACCTCGGTTCAAAAAGGCTAGCTCTTGAATACGCTTGTTTAATTTGTCAAAATCAAAGGTCGTTGTTTCTGTAAAAATCTCTGGGTCCGGTGTGAAATGAACTGTTGTTCCAGTTTTATCCGTATCTCCAACCACCTCAAGATCTGCAACAACATGACCACGACGGTATTCTTGGTAATGAATTTTGCCGTTTTTGTGAACATGAACATCTAGTTGCGTTGAAAGAGCGTTTACTACTGATGAACCTACCCCGTGGAGACCACCTGATACCTTATATCCGCCACCACCGAATTTTCCTCCAGCGTGAAGAACTGTAAAGACGGTCTCAACAGCGGGACGTCCTGTCTTTTCCTGAATGTCAACAGGAATTCCACGACCATCATCCACAACAGTGATGGAATTATCTGGCTCAATAAAGACTTGGATATGACTGGCAAATCCAGCTAAGGCTTCGTCAATTGAGTTATCAACAATTTCCCAGACTAGATGGTGAAGACCTTCTTTTGAAGTCGATCCAATATACATACCTGGACGCATACGAACGGCTTCCAGCCCCTCCAAAACTTGAATTTGACTGGCATCGTAATCCTGTGCCTGTTGATTTTTGATTTCTTCTGTCATTTTTTTCCTTTTTCTTACATGTCTATTGCTTGTCTCAATGTTGCAACGTTTTTAAAAAGATAGGCATCTAAGCCAGCAGCTTTACCTGCTTCTACATCAATATTTCTGTCACCAATGACCAAACCAGATGTAATATGATATTTATCACGTAAATAAATCATAGACTCAGGATCTGGTTTTCGTTTGAAGCCTGAACTGGCAGTCACTACTTCTGTGAAGTAGTTCGCTATCTGGGTCTTGGCAAGAAGTTCTAGCACTTGGTCATTTCGATGAGAGACTAAGAAATGGCGTCCTCCTTTGTCAGAAATGTCTTTGAGTAACTCAGGAATTCCCTCAAACAAAACTGGATACTCTAGCTCACGCGCTTCATTTTCTTTGTAGTTTTCTAAAAAATTCTCGATGTCTGGGGCAAACTTCTCGATAGCAAAAGCTGTCGAAACCTTCAAGGCTTCGTAAACACGGTCGTGTTCTTGCTCTATTCCATATTGGGCTAAGGTTTCTACAAAGGCTGCTGTAGAAGTCTCATAATTATCCAATAGGGTACCACCTAAATCCCATATATAGTCGTGATATTTCATACCCTTCATTATACCATTTTTTTATGAAAAAAGCGATGATTTCCTAGATTTTTCCAAGCAAAAACGAGAGCCGAACTCTCGTCTTACTGTTGATTTCTAAAGACATCTCGATAGAGCATGCCGACTCGTAAACTTTCAGCATCTCCTCCCAATTGCTCTACCAACTCATAGGCAAAGGCAAGTGCGGTTGACGGTCCTCGGCTAGTTGTTAGATTGCCATCCACAACCACTGTTTGCTTTTGATAAATTCCATCACTGATGTTCTCCTGAACACCGTCATAACAGGTGAAGTGCTTGTCTTTCAAAACACCTGCTTGATGGAGGGCGATTGGAGCTGCACAGATGGCCGAAATCTTCTTCCCTTCTTGGTTAAAGGCTTGAATTTCAGAAATGAGGGCTGGATTATCCCGTAGATTTGCTGATCCAGGCATTCCACCTGGAAGAACTACCAAGTCATAGTCTGACAAATCGCCATCAAAGATACGGTCGGCTTTTACCTGAATGCCATGTGATCCTGTCACCTGCTCTTCAAATCCTACCATATCACATGAAATGTTTGCTCGACGCAAGACATCAACTACTGTCAAGGCTTCAATTTCTTCAAAACCCTGAGCTAAGATAACTGCTACTTTTGCCATAGTGGCCTCCTTATTTAATTTGTTTTAAGACGACTTTTTTTCGTTTGAATGGAACTTTTCCACTTTTCTCTTCTGCTAGATTAGTCTGGTAACTCATAGACAAGAGGAGACCGACACCGATGAGGTTACTAATAATAGCGGAGCCCCCTTGAGAAATGAAAGGCAGAGGAATCCCTGTCAAAGGAAGTAAGCCTGTCACGGCACCGATATTTTCAAAAATATGGAAGAGTAACATCATGATAAAACCAGTCGAAATGTAGGTGTAGAACTGGTTATTTGATCTGAGCGTAATCTTCAACATTCGATAGATGAGAAGTAAGTATAAAGCGATGACAAAGACCGAACCAATAAAGCCAAAATCTTCAGCAATCACTGTGAAAATCATATCACTTTCACGTACTGGAATAAGGAGATTGGACACATTAAAACCTTGTCCAAACAAGCCACCACTTCCAATAGCAATTTGTCCCTGCGCCTGTTGGTAAGTCGTTGTTTGTGCAAAATCAAAGGGATTGAGCCAGGCCAAAATACGGTTGATCTGGTAAGTTGGCATCCCAATCTGATGCAAGAAGGCACGTCCATCCTTGCTTATAAAGATGGCCATGAAGCCTGCAACTGCAGTCACCCCTGTTACAAAAACTGGAATGATAATCTTCCACGAAACACCTGAAAGGAGAACCATGCCTGCAAAAATAGCTACAAAGACCAAGGCAGTCCCTAAGTCACTTTGTAAGGCTAAAAGGACCAGCACTGGGATGGTAAAGGCAATCATCCAACCAATCAATAGGAAATCCAAGGGAATAGTCCGTCGCCATTCCTTGTGCTTTTGAGTGAATTGTACAATGACTCGAGCCAATATCAAGATATAGGAGATCTTCATGAACTCAGATGGTTGAAAGAGCGTGGTTCCACCTATTGACACCCAGTTCTTGGCACCCGTAGAAGCTACCAAACTCGGATTGTAAAAAACAAGTGGGAGAACCATCAAGGCCAAGCCTAAGCCATAAAGATAGGGAGTCACCTTCCATAAAAACTCGGTATTGAAGAACATGACCACAAATCCAATGACAAGCCCTAGGGCTATCCAAGCGATTTGCTGACCTAGAATCGGAAGTACATTATTGGGATAGTCATGGCTAACTGCTATATAAATGGCCACTACTCCAATCACCAGTAAACAAAACACTGGTAGGAGGAGGCTATAATCGACTCGAGAGTCGAAGGAACGTTTCATATTTTTTTACCTTTTCTCTTTCTTGGATTTTTCTTTCATTCTATTGTGACGAGATTGGAGAAAATCAGCTACAGCAGGCTCTAGCTGTTCTCCAGAAAGAACCTGAACAGCCCTTTCTTTTGACAAGGCCTGAGCGATTTGTTTGCCGTAACGCTTGCTAACGACACGACTGTCTAAGATAACAGCAACCGAACCTTGGTCAGATCTTCTAACAGTACGGCCCAGAGCTTGTTTTAGCCGAATGATCGCCATCGGCAACTGATAATCATAGAAAGGATTTTTCCCTTCTTGACGCAGTTCTTGGTTTAATTTTTTGGTTAAAGGTTCTTGGGGATTTTGGAAAGGCAATCTCGGAATCACTTGAATCACGCAAGGATGGGTTGAAAAATCAACTCCTTCCCAGAAACTACCTGTTCCAAGCAAGATTTGGCGTTCACCTTTTTCAAAACGTTTTTTTAGTTGACTTGGCTCCCCATTTTTGTACTGAGCCAGATGAGGTTGGTCTAGCAGGCCCGAAACTGCCAGCAACATCTCTTTTGAGGTAAACAAGACCAGTATAGGTTCTTGAAAGGCTTGTAACCTTCGGATAACAGAAGCCACTTCACTAGCATAGTCAACAGGCGAAACTTCTGTCACAAGAGGAAAGTCACTGATTAGAAAAACTTCTTGTTGCTCCTGCTTTGCTACATCAAGCTTAACAAGCGGAGCATCTGGAAATCCCAATAAATCTGCTAAGGAAACTCGATTGCTGATTTCGAGAGTAGCCGATACTCCTAGGAGCCTACAATCTTCTGGCAATAAATCTGCTAGTATAAAGCGGCCTTTTTTGCTTGAACAAATCAAGACATCCTTGCTCGATTTCTCTGCTGTAGCAAGCCAAAATTCACGGTCCGACGTGAAAAAGTTTGCAATCTCTCTATACTCTGGGAGAACTAGCTCCGAAAAATGTTGGCGCAAGTGTTCGAGAGAATCCAACCACTTCTCATTCTTCAGACCTGACTGATACTGCTCCATCAAGTAACGACATTCAAAGCCAATACTCTCAAGCAAGCGCTTCTGAACCAAATCTTCCTCTGTCTCCAAGGACTTATCAAGCTGGGTTACAAGTTCCTCAAGGCGATAAGTCTGCTGGGCTAGATTTTCAAGAGCTAGCAGCATTTTTTGAGCTTCATCCAATATCACCAAACGGTTGTCGATAAACTCTGGATTGTCTTCCAAACGAGTGACCAGATAGGCATGATTGGTTAAGAGAACGCGACTGGTCTTGGCCTTTTCCTGCCCTCGTTTCCAAAAATCCTCTGTGGCAAATAAACTTTTCTTTGAAAGCTTGCCATCGTGGACTAGTTCTGGCAGAAAATGCTGATAGCGATAAAGTTGCCCGATTTCGTCCAAGTCACCAGTCTCTGTCTCTGTTAGCCAGATGAGCAGTTGCATTTTAAAACGTGTGAAGAGGCGATTGGACTCAGATCGATGGAGGACTTGGTGAAAGGTATCCAGTTTCAAGTAATTTTGAGGCCCCTTGAGACTATGAATCTCCAGATGGAAGACCTCTTTTAGGCGTTGACCTTCTTCTTGCATGATTTGATTTTGAAGAATTTTGGTCGGAACGCTCACTAGGATACCTGCTTGACTCTCCAAGTTCAAAGCTGGAAGGAGATAACCATAGGTCTTTCCCAGTCCCGTTTGAGCTTGGATAAAGGAAGTCTGGTGTTCTTCCAATAAGTGCTCAACCTTCTCCGCAAATTCCAGCTGCTGTGGACGTTCCTCCAGCCCCAATAAAGAAATATTTTTTGCAAAATCTTTGGATAACTTTCGTGGTACTAATGCCTGACTTTCCTTTCTCAGGAAAAGTCCATGGAGTTCTATCAAGTCTGGCGAAGATAAGAGAGATTGTTGCTGATAGACCTCCTCAATCACCAGATAACTTTCATAGAGAAGGTTGTCTGCAAGGTCTAACAAGCTCTCTAAAAGCCCTTTAGGTAGCTCAAAAAGTTTTTGACGCATGTAAAGCAAGAGTTCAGCTGTTGCCTGAGCATCTGATAGGGCAGTATGGGCATGTTCCAGCTCAATGCCCAACTCTTGACAAAGGATACCTAAGTTATACTTTTCAAACTGAGGATATAAAACTTGGGCTAACTCAACAGTATCCACCCGCGGTGTGCGCAATTCATATCCTTCAAAAAAGAGAAATTCTGCAAGAAGGTTAGCATCAAACTGTACATTGTGCGCAACAAAAATACCGTCCTTAACCAATTCAAAAATTTTTCCGGCTACCTGAGAAAATTCTGGTGCCGCAGCCAAACGCTGATCGGTCAGACCCGTTAATTCTTTGATATGAGAATCCAAGGGTTCGTGAGGATTGACATCAGTCGCATACTGATCGATGATTTCACCATTCTCAATCACCACAATGCCTACTTGAATAATTTTTGCCTTGTTTCCGGTGCTGGTCGCCTCTAAATCAACGACCACATACCGATCATTTCTCGCATTCATCATTAAAAATTATATCAAAAAAAGCATGATTTGACACCCCTCAACTTTGATAACAATCTCGCTTTAATTGCGAGTTTGACTAAAAATCAAGACCTTAAAAGTGAGAATTCCTCGTAAGTTCAGCAGTTGGTCGCTAGTTCTGAGGTATTTAAAAACCTTATCAACAAAGCTACATCAACATAAAAAGACAACCAAGGTATTAGCTGCCTTTTTGAGATATTTTTTTCATTGCTTTCGGAAGTAGCTTGCTAATTTCTGTTGGCAAGACAAGATAGTTTTCTTGAGCTAGTTCTTGCGCGATAGCTGAATGAAGGTAAGTCGCTACCACCACTCTTTCATAGAGGCTGACTTGGTGAAACTGACCTGCAAAACCTGCAATCATACCAGCCAGAGTATCTCCCATTCCCCCAGTCGCCTGATAGGGACCACCAACCTGTAACTGGTAACAATCAGATTGGCCAGCTTGCCAAATACGAGTAGCCGGACCCTTCTCTACCAAAATTGTTCCTTGAGGGAAAGAAGTCAAAGCACTAGCTGTTGTACCTTCGTTTTGTTTTTCAATCGTAATTCCAGACAGTTTTTCCCACTCCTTTTGGTGGGGAGTTAGGATAAGCTGGCTAGAAGGAAATGACAGACTTATCCTAGCGAGAATAGTCAAGGCACCTCCGTCTACAATCAAAATCTGATTCTGTCTTGAGCTAGCAAAGACCTGTTTGACTAGTTCTTCTCCAAAAGTATCGTCTCGTAAACCAGGTCCCAATAAGACAACTTCTGCCCTCTCCAATTGCTCTTTTAACAATTGCTGATCTTGAAGAGAGAAGGCCATAGCCTCAGGTAAATGACTGTGTAGAGCAAGGATATTTTCCCTATCTGTTCCAACGGTCACCAATCCTGCACCACTTTTTACAGCTGCCAAGGCAGCCATGATGATGGCTCCACCATAAGGATAGGTCCCACCAAGCAAGAGCAGACGGCCATAGTCTCCTTTATGACTGGTACGAGAACGTTCAATAATGACTTTTTCTAGTAAGGCTTGATCAATCACTTTCATCGTTCTTTCCTCTCTATTCATTATACTATAAAGTTTATTGACCTTGCATCTTAAACATAAATCTCTTCCTTCATATAGAAAAAGAGGGGACAAAGCCCCTCTACGAAATATCTCTTTTTTCAAAGTCAATTAATTTCTTTTTTACTTTTTGCGACAAAGATAGCAGATAGAGCTAGTCCAACACTTGCCAAGAAAATAGCTGTTTCTGACTGTTTCTCACCAGTTTCTGGCAATCTCTTGTCTTCTTTGGCAATTTGAACTGGTGCTCCTGAAGTCTGAGTTTTTTCTAACGAACTTAGCTTGAACTCTGGTTTCTCTACTGTTGGAGCAGCTTGATCACCTACTGTTGCTAGCGGGCCTGTGTATTCTGGCAATTCATGCACTAGAGCCATCACTGCATTGACACCGCCCTTGAACTCAGGTTTCTCTACTGTTGGAGCAGCTTGGTCTCCTGCTGTACCAAGTGGGCCTGTGTACTCTGGAAGCTCATGTACCAAGGCTTCAACTGCATTGACACCGCCCTTGAACTCAGGTTTCTCTACTGTTGGAGCAGCTTGGTCTCCTACTGTCGCTACTGGGCCTGTGTACTCTGGAAGTTCATGTACTAGGGCTTCAACTGCATTGACACCACCTGTGAATTCAGGAACCTCAAGAACGGGTGCTGGTTCTTCACCCTTGCTTGATTGAACAGCTTCCTCTGTTAATTCTTGATAGAAGCTCGCCAATTCATAAAACTCAGCCTTGCCACCTTCCCAGACTAATTTGACGTCTAGAAGAGAGCCACCATTTCGGATAGC
>CAJNCT010000003.1:0-124713 GCA_905221335.1 bacterium | reverse complement strand
CCGAACACAGCAGTTAAGCCCTAGAACGCCGGAAGTAGTTGGGGGTTGCCCCCTGTGAGATATGGAAGTCGCTTAGCTTTTATCCGCCATAGCTCAGTTGGTAGTAGCGCATGACTGTTAATCATGATGTCGTAGGTTCGAGTCCTACTGGCGGAGTATAGTAAGGGACGTTCTGATGAACGTTTTTTTTGCTCTTTGTCAGCTGTAGCAGCTTGAAGTCAGCTAATATTTGAAGGGAACCAATTTGCTCCCCTCCTTAGCACAGAAATTACAGAGCCTTTATTTTTTTATTCGATGTTTTTCAATCTATTTCGCTCTGTAAGGAGAGAAATATGGTACCAAAAGCTCATAGCTTATCTCACACGCTGTGAATATAGAGGAAAGGTCATCTATAATCAATTTTGAAATAGATGATTTTTTCTCTTTTCTTTCAGTATTTTTTATTTTTTTGTTCGTTTAGATTGCTATTTTCACTTTACAGGAATTTTAGACTAAAGTTTTTAAATTTTTGATATCCTAATACTATAAAAAAATGAAATGGAGATTATTGAGGATGTTTCAAGATATCTATGAACAAATTATTGAATTTTGTGATGCTGTTGAGCAGGAGTACAAAGGGTTATTTGCTGATAAAACGAAATGGGAAACCACACATCTTGGTTATTTGCATTATTATTTAATTCGCTATAAGATTACTGATGAAAGAGATTTTATTATCTATCATTTTAGAACATCTTATCGTTTATTTTTAGAAAAATTTGTGATGAAAAGGAATTTTATTTCTAATTGAGTCAAGGTTATTAAAAAACGAACAATAAACAACTAATTAGATTATATTAATAGTAATTAACAATTATTTTTCTTTAGATATTTTTAAATGGAGAGAATTTCCAGATGTTTCTACGCTGACTCTTGAAAAAATGATGAAGTTTTATTATAATAAATTGTAAGATATGATTGCGGGTGAGACTCCTGCCATGTATATGAGAAAGGACGAGCTCCTAGTAGCTCAGACGAATTTTATTATGACTTCAGTTGTTGTTGTAGGTACCCAATGGGGCGATGAAGGTAAAGGGAAAATTACAGATTTTCTTTCAGCTAATGCAGAGGTGATTGCTCGTTACCAAGGTGGTGATAATGCTGGTCACACAATTGTGATTGATGGCAAGAAATTTAAGTTGCACTTGATTCCATCAGGTATTTTCTTCCCTGAAAAAATTTCAGTTATTGGGAATGGGATGGTTGTGAACCCGAAATCTCTTGTGAAAGAGTTGAGCTATCTTCATGAGGAAGGTGTGACAACTGATAACTTGCGTATTTCTGATCGTGCACATGTCATTTTGCCATATCATATTGAATTAGACCGTTTGCAAGAAGAAGCTAAGGGCGACAATAAAATCGGGACTACTATCAAGGGTATTGGTCCAGCATATATGGATAAGGCTGCTCGTGTAGGGATTCGAATTGCAGATCTTTTGGATAAGGATATTTTCCGTGAACGCTTGGAACGCAATCTTTCGGAAAAGAATCGTTTGTTTGAAAAATTGTATGACAGTACCCCTATTTCAATTGATGATATTTTTGAAGAGTACTATGAGTATGGCCAACAAATCAAGCAGTATGTGACAGATACATCCGTTATCTTGAACGATGCACTTGATAACGGTAAACGTGTACTTTTTGAAGGTGCACAAGGTGTCATGTTGGACATTGACCAAGGTACTTATCCATTTGTTACTTCTTCAAACCCTGTCGCTGGTGGTGTGACAATTGGTTCTGGTGTTGGTCCAAGTAAAATTGATAAGGTTGTAGGTGTATGTAAAGCTTATACGAGTCGTGTAGGTGACGGACCTTTCCCAACTGAATTGTTTGATGAAGTGGGAAATCGCATTCGTGAAGTAGGTCATGAGTATGGTACAACAACTGGCCGTCCACGTCGTGTGGGTTGGTTTGACTCAGTTGTGATGCGTCATAGTCGCCGTGTATCTGGGATTACCAATCTTTCATTGAATTCTATTGATGTTTTGAGCGGTTTGGATACTGTGAAAATTTGTGTGGCTTATGATCTCGATGGTCAACGTATCGACCACTACCCAGCTAGTCTTGAGCAATTAAAACGTTGCAAACCTATCTACGAGGAATTGCCTGGTTGGTCAGAAGACATTACTGGAGTTCGTAATTTGGAAGATCTTCCTGAGAATGCGCGTAACTATGTTCGTCGTGTGAGTGAATTGGTTGGCGTTCGTATTTCGACATTCTCAGTAGGTCCTGGTCGTGAACAAACCAATATTTTAGAAAGTGTTTGGTCTTAAGAAAATTTTTAAGATTAGTTTAAGACAGGGCGGGTATACTATAGATAGTTACAAGAATACCTCCTAACTTGTTGTAACAAATATCCTAAACTTTTCTTTTTCATAATAATCTCCCTATTAAGTCACCGCATTCGGTGGCTTTTTTAGTTCATAAGTCCTATATAGGCTTCTACATGACTTTTTAAGATAAAGAAAAAAAAACAGTGGGATAGAAATCTCTAGACCAAGTCTCGATTTGGTAAACCTATATCTGTAAGATTTCAACGTTTGAGTAAATTGGTTAATGTTGTGAATGGAGAAAAGAAGTTTTGGTAAAAGTAGCTTTTTGAATTCTAAAATACCAACAAACAGTTCAATCTACTAATAAATTATAGGTGTACAACTAAGCAAAAATGAGGTTGGGATTTTTGATCCCAGCCTCTTCAGTGAACTATTTTCTTTAGAATTTATAAGTTAGATAAAATTAAATTTTTTGTAAATTAGCTTATTTGATAACTTGGTTTCTTGATTTGTCATTTTGAATTTGGTTCATTTTGTGCATAAAAACATCTGCTTTCAGTTTATCTGTGATGATACTGACACTTATTAGCCTATTTAGATTTTTCTCATATCCTTCTAAAAAAATAGGATTTCTAATTTTCATGGTTAACTTTGCACAATTAAAGGGACGCTTTTTAATGGTTATTTGTTCGATATCTTGAAGTTTAAATTGATAATGTAATACGCTGAGGCCTCTGCTACTATAGGTATAATACTGAACAGTATTGTTTTTATGAACTTCTAATTTTACTCCATTTATGAAGAGATAATACCCCATAAACCATAGAAGAAGTGGAGCATAAATCAGTACGATTGCTATAATAATCTTGTCTGTAAAATCGGTATTATAAGATATCAGATGCTTTAAAATCCAGAGAATCATAACAGATAAAGATATCATGAATGGTCCCCCTGCTCTATTAAATTGATTTTTATATGGAAACATTAAGGTAAATTTTGGTTTATCCAGTAATAACTCTAATTTCATCATTTACCCTTTCATATTGTTTATTGTATAAATATCAGTATATTCATCTCTTGAACTTTCTATGTCAGTTATCTCCATTATTTTAAGTTCATGATTTCTGATTTTCTATCAATTTTGCTAATATTATACTCTTTTTAAAACATTATTTCTATAATCCAGCGATTTAATACTATCTAAAGTTAGTCAGTGTAAATATTATAGAGCTCTTTTTTTGTCTAGGAAAACATGCTATAATGATAGAATTGATAAGCAGGAAAAGAGAGAAGCTATGGATTATACAGTTGAAGAAAAAGAAGCTTTTATGAGAGAGGCTTTGAGAGAGGCAGAAATTGCTCTGGAACACGATGAAATTCCAATTGGTTGTGTGATTGTCAAGGATGGAGAGATCATTGGTCGTGGGCATAATGCGCGCGAGGAGTTGCAACGGGCGGTTATGCATGCAGAAATCATGGCCATAGAAAATGCGAATGTGAGTGAAGAAAGCTGGCGTTTACTAGATTGCACGCTTTTTGTGACCATTGAGCCTTGTGTTATGTGTAGTGGGGCGATTGGGCTTGCCCGTATTCCAAACGTAGTCTACGGGGCTAAAAACCAGAAATTTGGTGCAGCTGGGAGTCTGTATGACATCTTGACAGATGAGCGTCTTAATCATCGTGTAGAGGTCGAAACGGGAGTTTTGGAGAGTGAGTGTGCAGCGATTATGCAGGATTTTTTCCGAAATCGACGGAAAAAATAATTTCTCTTTAAAAACAGAGGAGAATGTGGTATAATAGATAGTGGAGCAACAGTTCTGCGTGAAGCGGGTCAGGGGAGGAATCCAGCAGCCCTAAGCGAGTGTGAATTGTGTGCTCTTTTTTCGTGCTTTTTTCGAATAAATAAGATAAAATAGCCTAGAATAAATGATAATAGAAAAGAGAAGATTATGAAAATTCGTGGTTTTGAATTGGTTTCTACTTTTACAGATGAAAATTTGCTACCGAAGCGTGAGACAGCTCATGCAGCTGGTTATGATTTAAAGGTTGCGGAACGCACTGTGATTGCTCCAGGAGAGATTGTTCTCGTTCCGACTGGTGTCAAGGCTTACATGCAGCCGACAGAAGTGCTCTATCTCTATGACCGTTCTTCAAATCCTCGTAAGAAGGGTCTGGTCTTGATCAACTCTGTTGGGGTTATTGATGGGGATTATTATGGCAATTCCGGTAATGAGGGACATATCTTTGCGCAGATGAAAAACATTACTGATCAGGAAGTGGTTCTTGAAGTTGGGGAACGTGTGGTTCAGGCTGTCTTTGCACCATTTTTAATCGCAGATGGAGATGAGGCAGACGGCGTGCGGACTGGTGGTTTTGGATCAACAGGGCACTAAGATGAAGATTATCTTTGTACGTCATGGGGAACCAGATTACCGTGAGTTAGAGGAACGTTCTTATACAGGTTTTGGGATGGATTTGGCCCCCTTATCTGAGAAGGGACGACAACAAGCTCAGGAACTTTGGCAAAATCCTTTGCTACAATCGGCTAATCTACTAGTGACTTCAGCAGTAACGAGAGCTTTAGAAACGGCTTCTTATGTAGCTTGTGCTACTGGCCTTCCTTTGAGGGTGGAGCCCTTGTTACACGAATGGCAGGTCTATGAAACAGGAATAGAAAACTTTGAAAGAGCTAGATGTCTGTTTTTAGAAAACAATGGAGAGTTGCTCCCCAATGCCCCTATTCAATATGAGACAGCTGGTGAAATGAGATCTCGGTTTCTAGAATGTATGGCTAAGTATCGAGACTACCAGAGCGTGATTGTGGTAACTCACAACATGCTTATGAGCCAGTTTGTGCCAAATGAGAAGATTGATTTTTGCCAGGTGATTGAGTGTGAGGTAGAGATTTAGAAAGAGGTTTATCATCGCAAAGAAAAAAGCGACATTTGTATGTCAAAATTGTGGGTATAATTCCCCAAAATATCTAGGGCGTTGTCCTAACTGTGGGTCTTGGTCTTCTTTTGTAGAAGAGGTTGAGGTTGTCGAGGTTAAGAATGCGCGTGTGTCCTTAACAGGTGAAAAAACCAAGCCTATGAAACTGGCTGAAGTAACGTCTATCAATGTCAATCGAACCAAGACCGAGATGGAGGAATTTAACCGTGTGCTTGGAGGCGGAGTGGTACCAGGAAGTCTCGTCCTTATCGGTGGGGATCCAGGAATCGGGAAATCAACCCTTCTCCTACAAGTTTCAACCCAGTTGTCTCAAGTGGGAACTGTTCTCTACGTCAGTGGGGAGGAGTCTGCCCAGCAAATCAAGCTACGAGCAGAGCGCTTGGGGGATATTGATAGTGAGTTTTATCTCTATGCAGAGACCAATATGCAGAGCGTTCGAGCTGAGGTAGAGCGTATCCAACCTGACTTTCTCATCATCGACTCTATCCAGACTATTATGTCTCCTGAGATTTCAGGGGTGCAAGGATCTGTGTCTCAAGTGCGAGAGGTGACAGCTGAACTCATGCAGCTGGCTAAGACTAATAACATTGCCATTTTTATCGTAGGGCATGTGACTAAGGAAGGAACCTTGGCGGGTCCGCGTATGTTGGAGCATATGGTGGATACGGTGCTTTACTTTGAAGGGGAGCGTCACCATACCTTCCGTATTTTGAGGGCAGTTAAAAACCGTTTTGGTTCCACTAATGAGATTGGGATTTTTGAGATGCAGTCGGGTGGATTGGTTGAGGTGCTCAATCCGAGTCAAGTTTTCCTGGAAGAGCGTTTGGATGGGGCCACTGGTTCATCAATCGTGGTAACTATGGAAGGTACCCGTCCGATTTTGGCGGAGGTTCAGGCTTTGGTAACACCAACCATGTTTGGAAATGCCAAGCGCACTACGACAGGTCTTGATTTCAATCGTGCGAGTTTGATTATGGCTGTTTTGGAAAAACGTGCAGGATTGCTCTTGCAAAATCAGGATGCCTATCTCAAATCTGCTGGTGGTGTGAAATTAGATGAACCTGCTATTGATTTAGCCGTTGCAGTTGCTATTGCCTCTAGTTACAAGGACAAGCCAACCAATCCTCAGGAATGTTTTGTGGGAGAACTTGGTTTGACGGGAGAGATCCGTCGCGTGAATCGTATCGAGCAACGCATCAATGAAGCGGCTAAGCTTGGATTTACAAAAATCTATGTACCCAAGAATTCCTTGACAGGAATCACTCCACCCAAGGAAATTGAGGTCATTGGTGTGACAACTATTCAGGAAGTTTTGAAAAAGGTCTTTGCTTAATCTGTGACAAATTCTCTTAAAAATGATAAGATAGGAGAAATGTTTGATGATCAAATTTTTAAGGGGGAAATCGTGTCGTATTTTGAACAGTTTATGCAAGCCAATCAGGCTTATGTTGCCCTACATGGGCAGTTAAATTTGCCACTTAAACCCAAAACCAGAGTAGCTATCGTGACCTGCATGGACTCACGTCTGCACGTTGCACAAGCTCTGGGTCTGGCACTTGGGGATGCCCATATCTTGCGGAATGCGGGTGGTCGAGTAACTGAGGACATGATTCGTTCACTGGTGATTTCCCAGCAACAAATGGGGACAAGAGAAATTGTGGTGCTTCACCATACAGACTGTGGAGCTCAAACTTTTCAAAATGAAAGTTTTCATGAACATTTGAAACACGAGCTCGGAGTTGATGTGTCTGATCAAGATTTTTTACCATTCCAGGATGTTGAAGAGAGTGTGAGAGAGGACATGCAGTTGCTTCGAGAATCTCCACTGATTCCTGATGATGTGGTTATTTCAGGTGCTGTCTATGATGTGGATACAGGAAGTATGAGAGAAGTATACTAACTTTGTCTCGAAAAAATCTTATCCTAGCATAAAATCGATTGCTAAAATGTAGGATTTTTAATTTTAATATAGCTAATATAAAAAAGTAAAAAACAAGGGTATAAATGTTTGCTCTTGTTTTATTTTTGATTGAAAAATAAAGGAAAAAGCGCTACAATGGTAGATGGAAAATGTTGTGTAAAAACAAGTGATACATAAATACCGGAGGAAATCATGTCTTTTTCTGATTTAAAGCTGTTTGCCCTTTCTTCTAATAGAGAATTGGCAGAGCGTGTGGCGCAAGAGATTGGGATAGAGTTGGGGAAATCGACTGTTCGCCAATTTTCAGATGGGGAGATTCAGGTCAACATCGAAGAATCAATCCGTGGAAAACACGTCTTTATCCTACAATCAACGAGCTCACCTGTAAATGACAATCTGCTCGAAATTTTGATCATGGTAGATGCCTTGAAGCGGGCTAGTGCAGAATCTGTCAACGTTGTCATGCCTTACTATGGTTATGCACGTCAGGATAGAAAAGCGAGAGCGCGTGAGCCAATCACTTCAAAACTCGTTGCCAATATGCTAGAAGTGGCTGGAGTGGATCGTTTGTTGACGATTGATTTGCACGCTGCACAGATTCAGGGATTCTTTGATATTCCTGTGGATCACTTGATGGGTGCTCCATTGATTGCGGACTACTTTGAACGTCGTGGCATGGTTGGCTCTGACTACGTGGTTGTCAGCCCAGACCATGGTGGGGTGACTCGTGCTCGTAAATTGGCGGAGTTTTTGAAAACTCCGATTGCGATTATTGACAAACGTCGCAGTGTAGACAAGATGAATACCAGCGAAGTGATGAACATTATCGGTAAGGTAGAAGGTAAGACTTGTATCTTGATTGACGACATGATCGATACAGCTGGAACCATCTGTCATGCAGCGGATGCTCTTGCTGAAGCAGGTGCTGTTGAAGTTTACGCAAGCTGTACGCACCCAGTTCTTTCAGGGCCCGCTATGGACAATATCCAAAAATCAGCTATTAAGAAATTGGTTGTTTTGGATACTATCTACCTACCAGAAGAGCGTTTGATTGATAAGATTGAACAAATTTCGATTGCTCATCTTCTGGGCGATGCTATTATCCGTATCCATGAAAAACGCCCTCTTTCTCCTTTGTTTAGCATTGAGAAAAAGATTTAATCTTTCACTTGAAGTAGACAGAACTCCTAGCAGGTTTCTTTTCTTGCTAGGAGATTTTTGTAGTCAAAATCTGCAAGCCTTTTCAAAATGTGCTATACTGAGAAAAAAGGAGGATTTCTATGAGTCAAGAATTTATCAATCCAAGTGATGGTGTGATTCGTCAGTATCTGGCAACTAGCAAAACGTTAGCAGTAGTGGGCTTGTCTGATCGTGAAGAAACAACTAGCAATCGAGTGACCAAGGAAATGCAAGCTCGGGGCTATAAAATCATTCCAGTTAATCCCAAGGCTGCAGGTGGTGAAATTTTGGGAGAAAAGGCTTATGCGAGTCTAGCTGAGATTCCTTTTCCTGTAGATATTGTCAATGTTTACCGTCGTAGAGAGTTTTTGCCAGATGTGGCGCGTGATTTTCTCAAGGCGGATGCCAAGATTTTCTGGGCGCAATTAGGACTTGAAAATCTAGAAGCGGAAGAAATCTTGCGTGCTGGAGGATGCGATGACATCGTGATGAATCGCTGTATCAAGAGAGAACATACTCGCTTAATTGAGGAAGCATAAGAAAAAGGTAGCCAGTAGGCTACTTTTTATATTATAAAGTACCAATCAATGCTTGCATGCCAAGACTGGTGAGGATGATGGCAATCCAGCAAAGGGCTCCAAGGAGAATGGATTTTCCGCTGGATTTGACCATGGCTACTAGATTTGTTTTGAGACCGATAGCACTCATGGCCATGATAATGAGGAATTTGGAGAGTTGTTTGAGAGGGGTGAAGAAGCTACTAGACACACCGAGAGAGGTGAGAAGAGTCGTTAAGAGAGAGGCTAGGATGAAATAAAGGATAAAAAGTGGGAAGACTTTTTTTAGTTGGAAATCTTGGCTGTTTTTTTGCTGGCGACTTTGCCAGTAGGAGAGAAAGAGAGTGATGGGAATGATTGCTAAGGTGCGCGTGAGTTTGACAATGGTTGCAGACTCAAGGGTATTGGTTTGGTAAAGACTGTCCCAGGCACTAGCTGTGGCCGTTACAGAAGAAGTATCATTGACCGCAGTTCCTGCAAAGAGGGCAAAGCCGTCATTGGATAGGTGAAGCCAGGTTCCTAGGGTTGGAAAGATGAGCGCAGCCAAGACATTGAAGAAAAAGATAACGGAAATGGCTTGGGCGACTTCTTTTTCCTTGGCATGGATAACGGGCGCTGTCGCAGCAATGGCAGAACCACCACAGATAGAAGAACCCACTCCAATCAAGGTAGCTAGTTTTGTGTCTAGCGCAAAGAAACGCTGGAAGAGGTAGGCGACGATTAAGGAAATCGAAATGGTGGAAAGGATGACAGGGAGTGAAGTTTGTCCAACTGCGAAGACTTGCGAAATATTGAGACCAAAACCAAGCAAGATAACAGCATACTGGAGTAATTTTTTGGAACTAAAGGTCAAACCTGCATCTAGTTGTTTGTAGGGTGAGAGCCAGGTGTGGAGGAGCATTCCAGCAAAAATTGCAAAGACAGGTGCACCCACGACGGGGAAAAATCCTCCCAGGAACCAAGATACGATAGAAATGAGAAGGCAGGTCAAGATTCCTGCTCCATTTTTTGATAAAAATAACATATAAACCTCCGAAAATAAGCACTTATTATTATAGTCCTGTCGAGAAGAAAAGTAAAACAGAAAGTGAAAAATGCGGGTTTCAGATGGATTTTGCGGTCAGGGAGCTTTTGTAGTATAATAGTACTATGTTCTGTAAGCAAGGGGGATATCTATGGACTTAACCAAGCGCTTTAATAAACAGTTAGACAAGATTCAAGTTTCCTTGATTCGCCAGTTTGACCAGGCAATTTCAGAGATTCCTGGGGTCTTGCGTTTGACCTTGGGGGAACCTGATTTTACAACGCCAGATCATATCAAGGAGGCAGCCAAGCGAGCCATTGATCAGAACCAATCCTACTATACAGGGATGAGCGGTTTACTGACCTTGCGCCAGGCTGCTAGAGACTTTGTAAAAGAAAAATACCAGCTAGATTATAATCCTGAAAATGAAATTTTGGTTACAATTGGGGCGACAGAGGCTTTATCTGCTACTTTGACGGCTATTTTGGAAGAGGGGGATAAGGTTCTCTTGCCAGCTCCTGCCTATCCAGGATATGAGCCGATTGTCAATCTAGTTGGGGCAGAGATTGTCGAGATTGATACAACTGAAAATGGTTTTGTCTTGACTCCTGAAATGTTGGAAAAGGCCATTTTGGAGCAAGGGGACAAGCTCAAAGCAGTTATTCTCAACTATCCAGCTAATCCGACAGGAATTACCTATAGTCGGGAGCAGTTGGAAGCCTTGGCAGACGTTTTACGCAAGTATGAGATTTTTGTTGTCTGTGATGAGGTTTACTCAGAATTAACCTATACAGGCGAAGACCATGTATCTCTAGGAACTATGCTGAGAGACCAGGCCATTATCATCAACGGCTTGTCTAAATCGCATGCTATGACAGGTTGGCGCTTGGGTCTGATTTTCGCTCCTGCAGCTTTCACAGCTCAGTTAATCAAGAGTCACCAATATTTGGTTACTGCCGCAAATACCATGGCGCAACATGCTGCGGTGGAAGCCTTGACGGCGGGTAAAAACGATGCGGAGCCTATGAAGAAGGAATACATCCAGCGTCGTGATTATATTATCGAGAAAATGACTGCTCTTGGTTTTGAGATTATCAAACCGGACGGTGCCTTCTACATCTTTGCTAAGATTCCAGCGGGCTACAATCAAGATTCCTTTGCCTTTCTGAAGGATTTTGCTCAGAAGAAGGCCGTTGCTTTTATTCCTGGTGCAGCCTTTGGACGCTACGGAGAAGGCTATGTTCGCCTATCTTATGCAGCTAGCATGGAGACTATCAAAGAAGCCATGAAACGACTTGAGGAGTACATGAGAGAAGCATGATTCAGTCTATCACGAGTCAAGGCTTGGTGCTCTACAATCGAAACTTTCGTGAGGATGACAAGCTAGTCAAAATTTTTACCGAGCAGGCGGGCAAGCGCATGTTTTTCGTTAAACACGCTGGCCAGTCCAAACTAGCTCCGGTTATTCAGCCCTTGGTGTTGGCACGATTTCTCTTGCGAATCAATGATGACGGGCTTAGCTACATCGAGGACTATCACGAGGTGATGACCTTCCCAAAGATTAATAGTGATCTCTTTGTCATGGCCTATGCAACCTATGTGGCTGCTCTTGCAGATGCTAGTTTGCAGGATAATCAGCAGGATGCCCCCTTGTTTGCTTTCTTGAAGAAGACTCTGGAGTTGATGGAAGCAGGCCTAGATTATCAGGTCTTGACCAATATTTTTGAAATTCAAATCTTGACTCGATTTGGAATCAGCCTCAATTTTAATGAGTGTGTTTTTTGCCATCGGGTAGGTCAGGCCTTTGACTTTTCTTTTAAATATGGAGCCTGCCTCTGCCCAGAGCATTATCATGAGGATGAGAGACGTTGTCATCTAAATCCCAATATCCCTTATCTGCTCAATCAATTTCAAGCCATTGATTTTGAGACCTTGGAGACCATTTCGCTCAAGCCCGAAATCAAGCAAGACTTGCGCAAGTTTATAGACCAAATCTACGAAGAGTATGTTGGAATTCACCTAAAATCAAAGAAATTTATCGATTCCCTAGCCGACTGGGGACAATTACTAAAAGAGGAAGACAAATGAAAAAAATTGCAGTAGATGCTATGGGGGGCGATTACGCACCTCAAGCCATCGTTGAAGGTGTCAACCAAGCCCTGGCTGACTTTTCAGATATTGAGGTTCAACTCTACGGAGATGAAAGAAAAATCAAGCAATATCTGACAGCGACAGAGCGCGTCAGCATTATCCATACGGATGAGAAGATTGACTCAGATGATGAGCCGACAAAAGCAATCCGTAAAAAGAAAAATGCCAGTATGGTATTAGCAGCTAAGGCAGTCAAAGAGGGAGAAGCAGACGCTGTCCTCTCAGCTGGGAACACAGGTGCCTTGTTGGCTGCAGGATTCTTCATTGTGGGTCGTATCAAGAATATCGATCGTCCTGGGCTTATGTCGACCTTGCCGACTGTAGATGGGAAGGGTTTTGATATGCTAGACCTTGGAGCCAATGCAGAAAATACAGCCCAGCACCTCCATCAATATGCTGTCTTAGGTTCCTTTTATGCCAAGAATGTTCGTGGGATTGCTCAACCACGTATTGGTTTGCTCAACAACGGAACAGAAAGCAGCAAGGGAGACCCGCTTCGTAAGGAAACTTATGACTTACTAGCGGCTGATGAAAGTTTGAACTTTATCGGAAACGTGGAAGCACGTGATCTGATGAATGGTGTTGTGGATGTTGTCGTAACAGATGGTTTCACGGGAAACGCTGTACTCAAATCTATCGAAGGTACAGCTATGGGAATCATGGGTTTGCTTAAAAATGCTATTACAGGTGGTGGACTTCGAGCAAAACTTGGTGCTCTTCTCCTTAAAGATAGTCTCAGAGGTTTGAAAAAACAGCTCAACTATTCAGATGTTGGAGGAGCGGTCTTGTTTGGTGTTAAAGCACCTGTTGTTAAGACTCATGGCTCAAGTGATGCTAAAGCTGTGTATAGCACGATTCGCCAGATTCGTACCATGCTAGAAACAGACGTAGTTGCTCAAACTGCGCGTGAATTTTCAGGAGGATAAAAAATGACAGAAAAAGAAATTTTTGACCGTATTGTAACCATTATTCAAGAGCGACAGGGAGAAGACTTTGTCGTGACAGAAGCCTTGAGTTTGAAAGACGATCTCGATGCGGACTCAGTGGACTTGATGGAGTTTGTCTTGACACTAGAAGATGAATTTGGTATCGAGATCAGCGATGAGGAAATCGATCAACTTCAAAGTGTAGCGGATGTAGTCGGAACTATTAAAGGTAAGATATAGCAAAAAGCAACATGCAAGTCATGTTGTTTTTTATTTGCAGAAAAAAGAGAAACTTTTAGTAGAAATTGCGAATAAAGAGATGAGAAAGAAAAAGGAGGAACGTTTATGTACATGCCAATCTTGTATCCATGGTTCATTAAGTGGTTTTTAAATAAAAATGAAATAGTTGTTTATTTTCGAATTGTTTTTTCGAATAGATAGGTAAGAAGAAAAGGAAGGAGACTACGCGATGTATTTACCAATCTTATTGCCATGGTTGATTAAATGGTATTTAAAATAAATGAAATTTACCTGTTAATTTTAAATCACTTCTCGAATAGATAAGTGAGAAGAACAGGAAGGAAAAAAAGATTTCAGTAATTTATCCAATCTGGATTTTAAAATGGTTTAAGATCTAGAAGTCGTAAACAAAAAATAGAAATAAAGGAGAAAACAAATGATAAATTTTGACAAAATGGAACAGAACTTTGTAGTTCTTACAGAAGAAGAGTTGATGGATGTGGATGGGGGAGCATGGCCGATTGTAGCTTGGATGATTGCTAATCCTGTGACGGCAGCTAAAATTGCTGGTGGAATTACTGCAGCAGGAATTGCAGGTTATAATTATGTGACGAGTAGATGGTAATAGAAGGAGGAGATGATATGGAAAAATCTATTTTAAAATTTGAAACAATGACTGATACGGACTTGCAGGAAATTCAAGGAGGAGCCTTTCCCCTTCTTATCCCTGTGGCAGTCGGTTTTGTAAAAGGTTTTGTATATACAGGTGGAGCTATTTTAACAACTCGAGCACTCTTATCAGGTAAATAGGAGTCTACCATGAAAAAATTCTTATTAGGATTTGTTGAGGGGTATTTTATCGTATCGCTCATTATCTATATTGCAACGTATTTGATTTTGAAAAAACCGATCAATACCCTATTTTATCCAGAAATTTACCCTGTTTTATTTGGGATTTTTTATCTAGGATATAAGGTTAATAAAAAGCAAGTAGAGTGAGAGGTTAAGAATGACTTATTATTCTGTGCTAAAAATGGGTAAGGTAAGATTTAAGAATGCATCACATTGGAGTTAAAAAAATCGTAATTTAGAACGGTGTTATCTATTCTGACTAGGAATATATCATACCAGAGGTGGCTTAGAAATAGTAGGGACATTAGAAATTGTAGTAATAAATAGGATGTCGTAAATGTTACTATCAATGATTTATTTGTTCCAAGCTTGCCCAGGGTGACAGTAAAAAGTCAATTTCCTTTTATACCATATTTTTAGTAGGTAGGATACTTGTTCTGCCTATTTTCTTTGACAAAAAGTGCTGTTCAGGTATGAATATTGTTTTTTCAGAAATAATTTTCCGATTTCTTCTTCGTTTGGTTAAAATAATCTTACAAAGTTTTTAAGAGATTGTTAGAAAAAAGGAGATGGATATGAAATTTGGGAAAAGACACTATCGCCCTCAGGTGGATCAGATGGATTGCGGCGTGGCTTCCTTGGCTATGGTATTTGGCTACTACGGTAGTTATTACTCCTTGGCTCATCTACGAGAGTTAGCCAAAACGACCATGGATGGGACGACTGCTTTGGGTCTTGTAAAGGTGGCAGAGGAGCTTGGTTTTGAAACGCGGGCTATCAAGGCGGATATGACGCTCTTTGACTTGCCAGATTTGACCTTTCCTTTTGTAGCCCATGTGCTCAAGGAAGGAAAATTGCTCCACTACTATGTGGTGACAGGTCAGGATAAGAAGACTATCCATATCGCTGATCCAGATCCCGGTGTCAAGCTGATCAAGATTTCCCGTGAGCGATTTGCGCAAGAGTGGACAGGGATTAGTCTCTTTATGGCGCCATCTCCAGACTATAAACCCCATAAGGAGAAAAAACAGGGACTCCTATCTTTCCTGCCAATCCTACTCAAACAGCGCGGCTTAATTACCAATATCGTCCTAGCGACACTCTTGGTGACCCTGATTAACATTGTGGGTTCTTATTATCTGCAGTCTATCATTGATACCTATGTGCCAGACCAGATGCGTTCGACGCTAGGAATTATTTCTATTGGTTTGGTCATCGTCTATATCCTCCAGCAGATTTTGTCTTATGCTCAGGAGTATCTCTTGCTGGTCCTTGGGCAACGCCTGTCAATTGATGTGATTTTGTCCTACATCAAGCATGTTTTTCACCTGCCAATGTCCTTTTTTGCGACACGCAGGACCGGAGAAATCGTGTCTCGTTTTACAGATGCGAACAGTATCATCGATGCGCTGGCGTCGACCATTCTGTCGATTTTCCTAGATGTGTCGACGATTTTGATTATCTCGCTGGTCTTGTTTTCACAAAATATGACACTCTTTTTCATTAGTCTACTTGCGCTTCCCATCTATACAGTGATTATCTTTGCCTTTATGAAACCTTTTGAAAAGATGAATCGGGATACCATGGAAGCCAATGCGGTTCTGTCTTCTTCTATCATCGAGGACATCAATGGTATTGAGACCATTAAGTCGTTGACCAGTGAGAGTTCTCGCTATCAAAAGATTGATAAGGAATTTGTAACTTATCTGAAAAAATCCTTTACCTATAGTCGGGCAGAAAGCCAGCAAAAGGCACTGAAAAAAGTTGCTCAGCTCCTGCTCAATGTTGCCGTTCTCTGGATGGGAGCAGTTCTTGTCATGGATGGGAAAATGAGTTTGGGGCAATTGATCACCTATAATACTTTGCTTATTTACTTTACCAATCCTTTGGAAAATATCATCAACCTGCAAACCAAACTTCAGACAGCGCAGGTTGCCAATAATCGCTTAAATGAGGTTTATCTGGTAGCTTCGGAGTTTGAGGAGAAGAAAACGGTAGAAGATTTGAGTATGATGAAAGGAGATATGACTTTCAATCAGGTTCACTACAAGTATGGCTACGGTCGAGATGTTTTGTCGGATATCAATTTGACCATTCCGCAAGGTTCTAAAGTGGCTTTCGTGGGAATTTCAGGATCAGGCAAGACAACTTTGGCCAAGATGATGGTTAATTTTTACGACCCAAGTCAGGGGGAGATTAGTCTGGGTGGTGTCAATCTCAATCAGATTGATAAAAAGGCCCTGCGCCAGTATATCAACTATTTGCCTCAACAACCCTATGTCTTTAACGGAACGATTTTGGAGAATCTTCTCCTTGGAGCCAAGGAGGGGACGACTCAGGAGGATATCTTACGGGCTGTTGAATTGGCCGAGATTCGGGAGGATATCGAGCGCATGCCCCTGAATTACCAGACAGAATTGACTTCGGATGGGGCTGGGATTTCTGGTGGGCAACGGCAGCGAATCGCTCTGGCGCGTGCTCTTTTAACGGATGCACCTGTTTTGATATTGGACGAGGCGACCAGCAGTCTGGATATCTTGACAGAGAAGCGGATTGTGGATAATCTCATGGCTTTAGATAAGACCTTGATTTTCATTGCTCACCGCTTGACCATTGCTGAGCGGACAGAGAAGGTTCTTGTCTTGGATCAGGGCAAGATTGTCGAAGAAGGCACCCATGCAGACTTGCTTGCTCGAGGTGGATTTTACGCCCATTTGGTGAATAGCTAGAAAGAGGAGAAGATGCAACCAGAATTTTTAGAAAGTGCGGAGTTTTACCATCGTCGTTACCATAATTTTTCCAGTCGAGTGATTTTACCCATGTCAATTCTGCTCGTGTTTTTACTTGGCTTTGCAGTCTTTGCAGAGAAGGAGATGAGTTTGTCTACCCGAGCTACTGTCGAACCTAGTCGGATCATTGCCAATATCCAATCGACTAGCAATCAACGCATCGTGGCTAATTATCTAGAAGAAAACAAACTAGTCAAGCAGGGGGATCTCCTCGTTCAGTACCAGCAAGGGGCTGAGGCTGTCCAGGTCGAAGCATACGCCAGCCAGTTGGAGATGTTTAAGGATCAAAAAAAACAGTTGGGTTATTTGCAATCCAGTTTGAAAGAGGGGAGTGATCAATTTCCAGAGGCAGATAAGTTTGGTTATCAGGAGATGTTTCGAGACTATCTCAGCCAAGCGAATAGTCTGAGGAGTAATGTTTCTCAGCAAAATGCCAGCATCTCCTCGCAGAATGCGGCAGCAAGTCAGAGCCAGGCCGAGATTGGCAATCTTATCAGCCAAACAGAGGATAAAATCCGAGACTACAAAACAGCTAAGTCGGCGATTGAAACAGGAGCTCAATTGGATAGTCAAAATGCGGCTTACTCTTTTTATCAGACCTATAAAAACCAAGCTGGAGAAGATCCGCAAGCTAAATCGCAAGTTATTGCACAGGTGGATGCACAAATTAGCCAGCTAGAGTCTAGTTTAGCTACTTATCGTGTGCAGTATGCGGGATCTGGAGCTCAACAGGCTCACGCAACGGGACTGGATAGTCAGCTTGAATCCCTTAAGTCCCAGCACCTAGTCAAAGTCGGTCAGGAATTAACCCTTTTGGATCAGAAAATTTTAGAAGCAGAGTCGGGTAAGAAAGTCCAAGGAGGTCTCCTAGATAAGGGGAAGATTACAGCAAGCGAGGATGGGGTGCTTCACCTTAATCCTGAGACCAGTGATTCTACCATGGTTGCAGAAGGAACCCTACTAGCCCAACTGTATCCATCCTTGGAAAGAGAAGGCAAAACCAAACTCACAGCTTATCTCAGCTCAAAAGATGTTGCAAGGCTCAAAGTAGGTGATTCTGTTCGCTTTACTACAACCAAGGATGCCAACAAGGAGCTCGTTCTTGTTTCTGCGATTACGAATATTGATGCGACGGCTACCAAGACTGAAAAGGGAAATTTCTTTAAAATAGAGGCGGAGACAAGTCTGGCTCCTGAACAAGCAGAAGAGCTTCGCTACGGTTCAGAAGGACGTTTGACACTAATCACAGGAAAGAAAAGTTATCTGCGATACTACTTAGATCAATTTTTGAACAGAGAATAATGTTTGTTTTTAACGCGATATTATACTTTTAAAACTGTAAAATGTTTTGATTTTACAGTTTTTCTTAATATTAAAAAGAGGTATCTTCGCCGTCGTTCGCAAATTCTTGCTATTTTCGTTATTTTGTAGTAGAATGAAGTAAAGAAATACGAAAGGCGAACTTTAAAATGTCAAAACAACTGATCTATTCGGGAAAAGCCAAGGATATCTATACAACTGAGGATGAAAATCTCATTATTTCAACTTACAAGGACCAGGCAACTGCCTTCAACGGTGTCAAGAAGGAGCAGATTGCGGGCAAGGGAGTCTTGAATAATCAGATTTCATCTTTTATTTTTGAGAAATTAAATGCGGCTGGTGTAGCGACTCACTTTGTGGAGAAAATTTCAGACACGGAACAACTCAATAAAAAGGTGGAGATTATTCCTTTGGAAGTTGTGCTCCGCAACTACACGGCTGGATCCTTTTCAAAACGTTTTGGCGTAGAAGAAGGTATCGCATTTGAGACTCCGATTGTCGAATTTTACTATAAAAATGATGATTTGGATGATCCCTTTATCAATGACGAGCATGTGAAATTCCTAAAGATTGCGGATGACCAGCAGATTTCCTATTTGAAGGAAGAAACCCGTCGTATCAATGAACTTTTGAAGGCTTGGTTTGCTGAGATTGGTCTCAAATTGATTGACTTTAAGCTAGAGTTCGGTTTTGACAAGGATGGTAAGATCATCTTGGCAGACGAATTTTCACCAGATAACTGCCGTTTGTGGGATGCGGATGGCAACCACATGGACAAGGATGTTTTCCGTAGAGGACTGGGTGAATTAACAGACGTTTACGAGATTGTCTGGGAGAAATTGCAGGAGTTGAAGTAATAACCTAAAGGCTGTTTGGGAATATTGCAAGAGCTGAAATAAAGGAATAAGAATTGATGAATAAACGTATTTTTGTTGAGAAAAAGGCTGATTTTCAGGTCAAGTCAGAGAGTTTGGTAAGAGAGCTCCAACATAACTTGGGACTGTCAACCTTAAAAAGTATTCGCATCGTGCAAGTTTATGATGTCTTTGATTTGGCAGAGGGCTTGTTTGCGCCTGCAGAGAAACACATCTTCTCTGAGCAGGTGACCGACCATGTATTGGACGAAGCGGCCGTGCAAGCGGATCTTGCTAACTATGCTTTCTTTGCCATTGAAAGCCTGCCAGGGCAGTTTGACCAACGTGCAGCTTCTTCACAGGAAGCCTTGCTTTTGCTGGGAAGTTCGAGTGATGTGACGGTCAATACAGCCCAACTTTATCTGGTCAATAAAGATATTGATGCGACTGAGTTGGAAGCGGTCAAAAACTACTTGCTCAACCCAGTTGATTCTCGTTTCAAGGACATCACGACAGGGATTGCCAAGCAGGAATTTTCAGAGTCGGACAAGATCATTCCTAAATTGACTTTCTTTGAAAACTATACGGCAGAAGACTTTGCCCGCTACAAGGCCGAGCAAGGGATGGCCATGGAAGTGGACGATTTGCTCTTTATCCAAGACTACTTCAAGTCAATCGGGCGCGTGCCAACGGAAACAGAGCTGAAGGTTTTGGACACTTATTGGTCCGACCACTGCCGTCACACGACTTTTGAGACAGAGTTGAAACAGATTGATTTCTCAGCTTCTAAATTCCAAAAGCAATTGCAAGCGACTTATGACAAGTATATTGCCATGCGTGAGGAACTAGGTCGGTCTGAGAAACCACAAACCTTGATGGATATGGCGACTATTTTTGGTCGTTACGAGCGAGCTAATGGACGTTTGGACGACATGGAAGTGTCTGATGAAATCAATGCCTGCTCGGTTGAAATCGAAGTGGATGTTGATGGTGTCAAGGAACCTTGGCTCCTTATGTTCAAAAACGAAACCCACAACCACCCAACGGAGATTGAGCCATTTGGTGGGGCGGCCACCTGTATCGGTGGAGCCATTCGTGACCCATTGTCAGGTCGTTCCTACGTTTACCAAGCTATGCGTATCTCAGGCGCTGGTGATATTACAACACCGATTTCGGAAACTCGCGCTGGTAAATTGCCACAACAAGTCATTTCGAAGACAGCGGCTCATGGTTACTCTTCGTATGGGAACCAGATTGGTCTTGCGACGACATACGTTCGTGAATACTTCCACCCAGGCTTTGTAGCCAAACGCATGGAGCTTGGTGCCGTTGTTGGGGCTGCTCCCAAGGGCAACGTTGTCCGTGAAAAACCGGAAGCCGGTGACGTGATTATCTTGCTCGGTGGTAAAACTGGACGTGATGGTGTTGGTGGTGCGACAGGGTCTTCTAAGGTTCAAACAGTTGAGTCTGTAGAGACTGCTGGTGCTGAGGTTCAAAAAGGGAATGCCATCGAAGAACGCAAGATTCAACGTCTTTTCCGTAATGGAGACGTGACACGTCTTATCAAGAAATCCAATGACTTTGGCGCTGGTGGTGTCTGTGTGGCTATCGGTGAATTGGCAGATGGTCTTGAAATCGACCTCAACAAGGTTCCTCTTAAATACCAAGGTTTGAACGGTACAGAAATTGCTATCTCTGAATCACAAGAACGGATGGCAGTTGTGGTGCGTCCTCAAGACGTAGATGCCTTCGTTGCAGAATGTAATAAAGAAAATATTGACGCTGTTGTGGTGGCGGCAGTAACTGAAAAACCAAATCTTGTCATGCACTGGAATGGTGAAACCATCGTCGACTTGGAACGTCGTTTCCTTGATACAAACGGTGTGCGCGTAGTCGTTGATGCCAAGGTTGTGGACAAGGATGTCGAACTTCCAGAAGAACGTCAAACATCTGCTGACACACTTGAAGCTGATACCCTTGCGGTTCTATCTGATCTCAACCATGCGAGTCAAAAAGGATTGCAAACCATCTTTGACTGTTCGGTCGGTCGTTCTACAGTCAATCACCCACTTGGTGGTCGCTACCAACTCACACCAACTGAGGCATCTGTGCAGAAATTGCCAGTTCAACACGGTGTGACTCACACTGCGTCTGTCATGGCCCAAGGATTCAATCCATATGTGGCAGAATGGTCTCCATACCACGGTGCTGCCTATGCAGTAATCGAAGCAACTGCTCGTTTGGTTGCTGCTGGCGCCAACTGGTCTAAGGCTCGCTTCTCTTACCAAGAGTACTTTGAGCGCATGGACAAACAAGCTGAGCGTTTTGGTCAGCCAGTAGCAGCTCTCCTAGGTTCTATCGAAGCACAAATCCAGCTTGGCTTGCCATCTATCGGTGGTAAGGACTCTATGTCTGGTACCTTTGAAGAATTGACCGTACCACCAACCTTGGTTGCCTTTGGGGTGACGACGGCGGATAGCCGCAAGGTGCTCTCTCCTGAGTTCAAGACTGCTGGTGAAAACATCTACTACATTCCAGGTCAAAATCTAGCACAAGAGATTGACTTTGATCTTATCAAGTCTAACTTCGCTCAGTTTGAAGCCCTTCAAGAGGCTCACAAAGTGACATCTGCATCAGCTGTCAAATACGGTGGTGTCGTTGAAAGTTTAGCTCTTGCTACCTTTGGAAATCATATTGGTGCAGAGGTAATCTTGCCTGAACTTGAAAGTTCTTTAACAGCTCAATTGGGTGGATTTGTCTTCACATCTCCTGAAGAAATTGCTGGAGTAGAGAAGATTGGACAAACAAGCGCAGACTTTACACTCCTTGTCAACGGTGTGAAGCTAGATGGACACAAACTTGACAGTGTTTTCCAAGGAAAACTAGAAGAAGTTTACCCTACTGAATTTGCACAAGCCAAAGAATTGGCTGAAGTTCCAGCTGTCGCTTCTGACGCAGTCATCAAAGCCAAAGAAACTATTGAAAAACCTGTGGTTTACATCCCGGTCTTCCCAGGAACCAACTCGGAATATGACTCAGCCAAGGCCTTTGAAAAAGAAGGTGCAGAGGTTAACTTGGTGCCATTTGTGACCTTGAATGAAGATGCCATTGTCAAGTCAGTTGAAACCATGGTTGACAATATCGAAAAGGCTAATATCCTCTTCTTTGCAGGTGGCTTCTCAGCTGCTGATGAACCAGATGGATCAGCCAAGTTTATCGTCAACATCTTGCTCAATGAAAAAGTGCGTGCAGCCATTGATAGTTTTATCGCTCGTGGTGGCTTGATTATCGGTATCTGTAATGGATTCCAGGCCTTGGTCAAATCAGGTCTTCTTCCATACGGAAACTTCGAGGATGCCAGCAGTACTAGCCCAACCCTCTTCTACAATGATGCCAACCAGCACATGGCCAAGATGGTGGAAACTCGGATTGCCAATACCAACTCACCATGGTTGGCTGGTGTGCAAGTGGGCGATATCCACGCCATTCCAGTATCACACGGTGAAGGGAAATTTGTTGTGACGGCTGAGGAATTTGCGGAGCTCCGTGACAATGGTCAAATCTTTAGCCAATACGTTGACTTTGACGGCAAACCAAGTATGGAATCTAAGTACAATCCAAATGGTTCTGTAAATGCCATCGAAGGAATTACTAGCAAGAATGGTCAAATCATCGGTAAAATGGGACACTCAGAACGTTATGAAGATGGTCTTTTCCAAAACATCCCAGGAAATAAAGATCAACATCTCTTTGCGTCAGCAGTTAAATACTTTACTGGAAAATAAGATTTGCAGATTTTCTGATAGATAGTATCTGTAATATAAAAGTCATGTAGATCTAGCTCTTGGTGTTACACAAATAAAAATTAGGTATAAAAAATGACATACGAAGTAAAATCTCTTAATGAAGAATGTGGTGTTTTCGGTATCTGGGGACATCCAGATGCTGCGAAAATGGCCTATTTTGGGCTCCACAGTCTTCAGCACCGTGGTCAGGAAGGGGCAGGAATTCTCTCCAATGATCAAGGACAATTGAAGCGCCATCGCGATATGGGGCTCTTATCAGAAGTGTTCAGAAATCCAGCTAATTTGGATAAACTAACTGGAACGAGCGCGATTGGCCATGTGCGTTACGCGACTGCTGGCGAAGCTTCTGTGGATAACATTCAGCCCTTCCTCTTTCGCTTTCATGATATGCAGTTTGGGCTGGCTCACAATGGGAACCTGACCAATGCAGAATCTCTTAAGAAAGAATTGGAACAAAGAGGTGCTATTTTCAGCTCAACCTCTGATTCAGAAATCTTAGCCCACCTCATTCGTCGGAGTCACAATCCGAACTTGATGGGTAAAATCAAGGAAGCACTCAGTCTTGTCAAAGGTGGCTTTGCTTATATCTTGCTTTTTGAGGACAAGTTGATTGCGGCGCTTGACCCTAATGGCTTCCGTCCGCTTTCGATTGGGAAAATGACCAACGGAGCGGTAGTGGTTTCCTCCGAAACCTGTGCTTTTGAAGTTATTGGTGCTGAGTGGATCCGAGATTTGAAGCCTGGAGAGATTGTGATCATTGATGATAAGGGCATCCAGTATGATAGCTATACAGATGATACACAGTTGGCGATTTGCTCTATGGAGTATATCTATTTTGCTCGCCCTGATTCTAATATCCATGGCGTTAACGTCCATACAGCTCGTAAGAGAATGGGGGCTCAATTGGCGCGTGAATTTAAGCATGAGGCAGATATTGTGGTCGGTGTGCCCAATTCCTCACTCAGCGCAGCTATGGGATTTGCGGAGGAGTCTGGTCTGCCAAATGAAATGGGTCTCATCAAGAACCAATACACGCAACGCACCTTTATCCAACCGACTCAAGAATTGCGGGAGCAAGGGGTACGGATGAAATTGTCTGCCGTTTCGGGTGTTGTCAAAGGCAAACGTGTGGTTATGATTGATGATTCCATTGTTCGTGGGACAACCTCTCGCCGTATCGTTCAGCTTTTGAAAGAAGCAGGTGCGTCCGAGGTTCACGTTGCTATTGGCAGTCCTGCGCTAGCTTATCCATGTTTCTACGGGATTGATATCCAGACGCGTCAGGAGCTGATTGCGGCTAATCATACGGTCGAAGAAACCTGCCAAATCATTGGTGCGGATAGCCTGACCTATCTTTCTGTTGAAGGTTTGATTGATTCGATTGGTATTGAAACAGATGCGCCGAACGGTGGTCTCTGTGTTGCTTACTTTGACGGCGACTACCCAACTCCTCTCTACGACTATGAGGAAGAATATCGTAGAAGTTTGGAAGAAAAGACCAGTTTTTACAAATAGGCGGATAACGATTTTCCATTAAAGGAAAGGAATGAACAAAATGACGAATAAAAATGCTTATGCGCAATCCGGTGTGGATGTTGAAGCGGGTTATGAAGTTGTTGAACGGATCAAAAAGCACGTGGCTCGCACGGAGCGTGCGGGTGTCATGGGAGCTCTTGGTGGTTTCGGTGGCATGTTTGACCTTTCAAAGACAGGGGTAAAAGAGCCCGTCTTGATCTCAGGGACTGACGGTGTCGGAACAAAGCTCATGCTGGCTATCAAGTACGACAAGCACGATACCATCGGGCAGGACTGTGTGGCTATGTGTGTCAACGACATCATTGCTGCAGGTGCGGAGCCTCTTTACTTCCTTGACTACGTAGCGACAGGGAAGAATGAACCAGCTAAACTAGAACAAGTGGTTGCTGGTGTGGCAGAAGGTTGTGTGCAGGCAGGCGCTGCCCTCATCGGTGGGGAAACGGCTGAAATGCCTGGTATGTATGGCGCAGATGACTACGACTTGGCTGGTTTTGCAGTCGGTGTGGCTGAAAAATCTCAAATCATTGACGGCTCAAAAGTAGCTGAAGGCGATGTTCTTCTCGGACTTGCTTCAAGTGGGATTCACTCAAATGGTTACTCACTCGTGCGTCGTGTTTTTGCCGACTACACAGGTGAGGAAGTCTTGCCAGAATTGGAAGGCAAGAAACTCAAGGAAGTTCTTCTTGAGCCGACTCGTATCTATGTCAAGGCTGTCTTGCCACTTATCAAGGAAGAGTTGGTCAACGGTATTGCCCACATCACAGGAGGTGGTTTCATCGAGAATGTCCCTCGTATGTTTGCAGCTGACTTGGCTGCGGAAATTGAAGAAGAAAAGGTTCCAGTCCTTCCTATTTTCAAAGCTCTTGAAAAATACGGTGAAATCAAGCATGAAGAAATGTTTGAAATCTTCAATATGGGTGTTGGACTCATGTTGGCAGTTAGCCCTGAAAATGTAGGTCGTGTCAAAGAATTGCTGGATGAACCAGTCTATGAAATTGGTCGCATCGTTAAGAAAGAAAACGAAAGTGTCATCATCAAATGAAAAAAATAGCGGTTTTTGCCTCTGGTAATGGCTCAAATTTTCAGGTGATTGCCGAAGAATTTCCGGTAGAGTTTGTCTTTTCAGACCATCGTGACGCCTATGTGCTCGAGCGTGCAGACAAGCTTGGCATTCTGTCCTATGCTTTTGAACTAAAGGAGTTTGAGAACAAGGCAGACTATGAAGCAGCCCTTGTCGAACTCTTGGAAGAACACCAGATTGACTTGGTTTGCCTCGCCGGCTACATGAAAATCGTTGGGCCAACCTTGTTGGCAGCTTATGAAGGTCGAATTACCAACATTCATCCAGCCTACCTGCCCGAATTTCCAGGAGCTCATGGGATTGAGGACGCTTGGAATGCTGGGGTTGCTGAGAGTGGTGTGACCATTCACTGGGTGGACTCTGGTGTGGATACAGGAAAGGTTATCAAACAAGTCCGTGTGCCACGGCTATCTGATGATACCATCGACAGTTTTGAAGCTCGCATTCATGAGGCAGAGTACAAGTTGTATCTAGAGGTTATTAGAGAATTGTTGGACAAGTAAATGAAAGGAAAAAACATGACTAAACGCGCCTTAATCAGCGTCTCAGATAAAGCGGGCATTGTTGAATTTGCCCAAGAACTTAAAAAACTCGGTTGGGAGATTATCTCGACAGGTGGGACAAAGGTTGTCCTTGACAATGCTGGTGTGGAGACCATTGCGATCGATGATGTGACTGGTTTCCCAGAAATGATGGACGGTCGTGTCAAGACCCTTCATCCAAATATCCATGGTGGTCTTTTGGCTCGTCGTGATCTTGGAAGCCATCTTCAAGCGGCTAAAGACAATAAGATCGAATTGATTGACCTTGTAGTGGTCAACCTTTATCCATTCAAGGAAACGATTCTCAAACCAGATGTGACGTACGCTGATGCGGTTGAAAACATCGATATCGGCGGGCCTTCTATGCTTCGTTCAGCGGCTAAAAACCACGCTAGCGTAACGGTTGTGGTAGACCCTGCTGACTATGCAGTGGTTTTGGACGAGTTGTCAGTCAATGGTGAAACGACTTACGAAACGCGTCAACGTTTGGCAGCCAAGGTTTTCCGTCACACAGCGGCTTATGACGCCTTGATTGCAGAATACTTCACAGCTCAAGTAGGTGAAGCAAAGCCTGAAAAGCTCACTTTGACCTATGACCTCAAGCAACCAATGCGTTACGGTGAAAACCCTCAACAAGATGCAGACTTTTACCAGAAAGCCTTGCCAACGGATTACTCCATCGCTTCAGCGAAACAGCTCAATGGTAAGGAATTGTCCTTTAACAATATCCGTGATGCCGATGCGGCTATCCGGATCATCCGTGACTTCAAAGATCGTCCAACCGTCGTGGCTTTGAAACACATGAACCCATGTGGTATCGGTCAAGCTGATGACATCGAAACTGCTTGGGATTATGCTTATGAGTCTGACCCAGTGTCTATCTTTGGTGGAATTGTCGTCCTTAACCGTGAGGTGGATGCTGCGACAGCTGAGAAGATGCACGGCGTTTTCCTCGAGATCATCATCGCACCGAGCTATACGGATGAAGCGCTAGCCATTTTGACCAACAAAAAGAAAAACTTGCGCATCCTTGCCTTGCCATTTGATGCTCAAGATGCTAGTGAGGTAGAGGCAGAATACACAGGTGTTGTCGGTGGACTTCTTGTGCAAAACCAAGACGTGGTCAAGGAAAGCCCAGCTGACTGGCAAGTGGTGACCAAACGCCAGCCAACGGAGACAGAGGCGACTGCCCTTGAGTTCGCTTGGAAAGCCATCAAGTACGTCAAATCAAACGGAATCATCGTGACGAATGACCACATGACACTTGGGGTAGGTCCAGGTCAGACTAATCGTGTGGCTTCTGTTCGCATCGCCATCGAACAAGCCAAAGACCGCCTTGACGGCGCTGTGCTTGCTTCCGATGCCTTCTTCCCATTTGCAGATAACGTGGAAGAAATCGCCAAAGCAGGAATCAAGGCCATCATCCAGCCGGGTGGCTCTGTCCGTGACCAAGAATCCATCGAAGCTGCGGATAAATATGGCTTGACTATGGTCTTCACAGGCGTGAGACATTTTAGACATTAAGAAAGTTAGTAAGATAAGTAAAAATAAATTTTTAGAATATATTTTATGTTTAAAACTTTTTACTTTTACAGATTTTATTTTCGAATTTTTTCCGATATTAAATACGCCATTCAGTTATTATTATGGATAATGCAAGATTCCATAGAATGGGGAAGCTAGAGCTCTTATGTGAAGAATTTGGGCATAAACTTTTACCACTTCTTCCCTACTTACCTGAGTACAATCCTATTGAGAAGAAATGAGCTCATATTAAAAAGTACCTCAAAAAGGTATTGCCAAGTAGCAATACTTTTTTTGAGGTTCCTTTGTCTTATTCTTGTTCCAATTTTCCATGATGAATCCAGTAGTAGATGGAAGAAATTCCCACGTTAACCCCTTAGCCTTACCCATCATTTCAGGAGAAAACTTTTGGTTATGATAGTGGAGAATCTTTTCCTTTAATTCCTTGGTCAAGATTGATTTCTTGACTGAGCTCCTTAGAAAATATATTAAGAATTCATCAAAGCATAGTTTGATAGCTTTAAAAAGTCAATATTTCTGGTATAATTAAGCCAGAAATGATTTTAGGAAAATGGAGATAACGATGAATATAAAGCAATTGCAGGAAGTTTATCAGAGTACTATTGATTGGTTAAAATTTTTGGAGGCAAAAATAATCGCGGTATTAACTCTAGAAAGTGGTTTTTTTTACTGTATATTCAAGATGGATATATTTCAAAATATGAATTGCATAAAAATTATTTGTTGTCTTTGTAGTATTTTATCAATAGGTTTATTAGTTTGGGGAATTTTTCCAAGATTTTCAAATAATACAAATAACCCTCTCTATTACCAATCGTGGTTGCATAAAAGTTTAATAAGTAGTAAAGTGAATGAACAACATTATGTGGAACAATTGCAATTGATTGTTAGGATAATTAATCAGAAAACAAAACTTTTGAAATTTTCTTTACTTACTTTTAGTCTTGCAATAATTTCTTTAATATTAGCATTTATTTTCTAGAAAGGTAGTATTTATGAATACTATAGAATTAGTTCAGAGAATAATTGATGATTTCCATTTAGTTATTCCAGTAGATTTGGACAAAGTTATTGGTTCTTTCGCAGATATACGAATGGAATATGGATGCGATATTGAACAAGATGGAGTGGTGGAGAAAAGGGGAGACGAGTATATTATTAGAATAAAAAATAAAAGAGTTTCCATAGATGACCCAAATGGATATAGAGATCGTTTTACCATTGCTCATGAACTAGGGCATTTATTTTTGGGGCATATCAAAAATCACGAGAAGTTGTATAGGGAAGGAGCAAACGAATTAGAATATGAAGCTAACGATTTTGCTGCGAATTTGTTAATGCCTCAATCTGAATTTATTCGATCAATTTATAGTAATCTAGATGAAGATGGATATTGTGATTTGGAAGAAGTTTCAAAACAGTTTAGGGTTTCTATAAGTGCCGTAAAAACACGTGGAAAATTTTTAGGGGTATTCTCATGGTAGACAAGGTACATTCAGCAACGTATATACAAAATAATCCAGTACAGCCTTCAAATGAAGAAGGGATTTATGTTTTTGTTTCTTTTGATATAGTTGGTTCAACTCGATATAAAATGATTTCTAATGATTGGTATAATATAACAGAAAAATTTTACTCTGATTCAATGAAAAAACTTAATGAAGAAGGTTTTGTTCATTGGAGGAATATAGGAGATGAAGCGGTCTTCTACAAAAGATTAGTAAATGAGGATTTGATATCAATACATGAACTTCCTAAAAGAGTATTTAAAATAATGAATATTATTAGAGATGATATTTTTGTATGTTATCCAAATAGTAAAATGATATTATCTTTAAAAGGGACATTGTGGATAGATCACATTAAAAATTTAGAAGAAAGTGGTCAAAATCTTTTTCAAAGCTATATTATAGAGCATCAACAGAATTTGTATATAAATGATTTATCAGGGAACAATAGAGTGATTGATTTTCTGGGTGTGGGAGTTGATTTAGGATTTAGATTGAGGGAAGAGACTCAAAAGAATCAATTAGTTATTAGCGCCGAGTTGATTTATCTAATTATTGAAGTTGAGAAGCAAGAGCATTCAGGAAATGGGCTTAGTGTTGATAAGTCTAAGTATAGAGTTAGTGAAACAAAATCTTTAAAAGGGATTTGGTATGATAGACCATATCCAGTGATTTTTTACAGGGAAGATTGGGAGGGTGATGCATTTGAATATGATGAACTCCCTAAGCAATTTCAAGATGTTAAGGTTGAAGAGTATATACCTAAGGTGTTTAAAAATTTAGGCAGAGATCAGGTATTAAATGCTTTTATTCCTTGTATAAAGAAGAGCAAGAAAGTACAAAAAATGAGGCCAAGTCCGTTAGCTTTCCATGTTGTATTAATGCACTTTTCCAAGGATCTTAAGAAAATTTTGTTGTACAAACGAGCAAGTGATCGTTCAAATTCTGAGAAGTACGATTTTGGGTGTGTGCATCTAGAGTATAATAAGGATCTAGAAGAGAGTATAAAAGAATACTATTCAAACATTTTAGGTACAGATAAATATACAATATTAAGGAATGGACAGCATCCTATCCCTGTGGCTGTATATACATATTCAAAAACTAATGGAGATATTGTTAATGGTTTAATTTTCTGTGCTAAACTCGATACAGATATAGATTCAACAAAATTAGAGATTGATGGTTATAGCGAAATTGTCTGGAAAGATCTTGAATATATTTTGAGTAAATCAGATGACGAAAATAATTTGTTCAAAGGAAGCGTAGACAATATACATAGAGCTAGTGAACTACTTAAAAAATATAGAGCGGAGTGATAGCTTCTTCGCTTTTTTTAATACAACAATTCACTTGTGATTTTAATAAAGCGAACGTTTGTGATATAATGTTAGTAAATAATTCGCAAAAGAGGTTATGAGATGAAGCTGTTAGTTGTCGGTTCGGGTGGTCGTGAACATGCGATTGCTAAGAAGTTACTTGAGTCAAAAGACGTTGAGAAAGTTTTTGTAGCTCCTGGAAATGACGGAATGACTCTGGATGGTCTGGAATTGGTAAATATATCTATTTCCGAACATTCTAAGTTGATTGATTTTGCAAAGGTCAACGATATTGCTTGGACCTTCATTGGGCCAGATGATGCCCTTGCTGCTGGGATTGTGGATGATTTTAACAAAGCTGGGCTCAAAGCTTTTGGTCCGACTAGGGCTGCAGCGGAGCTTGAGTGGTCCAAGGATTTTGCTAAGGAAATCATGGTCAAATACGACGTTCCGACAGCAGCCTATGGCACATTTTCAGATTTCGAGGAAGCTAAGGCTTATATCGAGGAGAAAGGTGCTCCTATCGTCGTCAAGGCAGATGGCTTGGCTCTTGGGAAAGGTGTCGTCGTTGCGGAGACAGTTGAGCAAGCAGTCGAAGCCGCTCATGAGATGCTCTTAGACAATAAATTTGGGGACTCGGGTGCGCGTGTGGTTATCGAGGAATTTCTCGACGGGGAGGAGTTCTCTCTCTTTGCCTTTGTCAATGAGGACAAGTTCTACATCATGCCGACGGCTCAGGACCACAAACGTGCTTACAATGGCGACAAGGGGCCTAACACAGGCGGTATGGGAGCTTATGCGCCAGTTCCACACTTGCCACAGAGCGTGGTTGATACGGCGGTTGACACCATTGTCAAACCAGTCCTTGAAGGGATGATCAAAGAAGGCCGTCCGTATCTTGGTGTCCTCTACGCGGGGCTTATTTTGACAGCTGACGGTCCGAAGGTTATCGAGTTCAACGCTCGATTTGGAGATCCCGAAACACAGATTATCCTGCCTCGCCTGACCTCTGATTTTGCGCAAAATATCACGGATATTCTCGATGGCAAGCAGCCAAACATCACGTGGACGGACAAGGGTGTGACTCTGGGTGTGGTTGTCGCATCCAAGGGCTACCCGTTAGATTATGCAAAGGGTGTCGAGTTGCCAACTAAAACAGAAGGCAATATCATCACCTACTATGCAGGGGCTAAGTTTGCGGAAAATAGCAGAGAATTGCTATCCAACGGCGGACGAGTCTATATGCTAGTTACCACAGCAGATACCGTCAAAGAAACCCAAGATATCATCTACAAAGAACTCGACAAACAAAACACAGAAGGCCTCTTCTACCGAACAGATATCGGAAGCAAGGCGATTAAGTAAAGATATAAGAATAACGCGACGAAGTCGCCAAATACGATAATGGTTGCATAACTTGCGAGCATCAGCGAGCAATAAAATAACAATCACCGCCGTTGTGAAAGAAGGCTTGGCTTTGTTAGCCAAGCCTTCAGGGAAATCGGAAGACCTGGGGCTTCCAATTTAGGCATGAGACACCTTTGGTGGCTGCTGCCGTCCCTCACAACTTAAGGTGATTGAAAACAGAAAGGAAAGCAAAGGATACTAACTATGAAACCAGTAATTTCCATTATCATGGGCTCAAAATCCGATTGGGCAACCATGCAAAAAGCCGCCGAAGTCCTCGACCGCTTCGGTGTGGCCTACGAAAAGAAAGTTGTCTCTGCCCACCGTACACCTGATCTCATGTTCAGACATGCCGAAGAAGCTCGTAGCCGTGGCATCAAGGTCATTATCGCAGGTGCTGGTGGCGCAGCTCATTTGCCAGGTATGGTCGCAGCGAAAACAACCCTTCCTGTCATCGGGGTACCTGTCAAGTCGCGCGCTCTTAGTGGCGTGGACTCGCTCTACTCTATCGTTCAGATGCCAGGCGGTGTGCCTGTTGCGACTATGGCTATCGGTGAAGCTGGTGCGACTAACGCCGCTCTCTTTGCCCTCCGTCTCCTTTCAGTAGAGGACCAGGCTATCGCGACAGCATTGGCAGATTTTGCAGAAGAACAAGGAAAAATCGCAGAGGAGTCTACCAATGAGCTCATCTAAAACAATCGGAATTATCGGTGGCGGTCAGCTGGGGCAGATGATGGCCATTTCAGCTATCTACATGGGGCACAAGGTCATCGCGCTGGATCCTGCGGCGGATTGCCCTGCCTCTCGTGTGGCGGAAATCATCGTGGCTCCCTATAACGATGTGAACGCCCTCCGTCAGCTGGCTGAGCGTTGCGATGTTCTCACTTATGAATTTGAAAATGTCGATGCTGACGGTTTGGATGCTGTTATCAAGGACGGTCAGCTCCCTCAAGGGACAGATCTGCTCCGCATTTCTCAAAATCGTATTTTTGAAAAGGACTTCCTTTCCAACAAGGCACAAGTCACTGTGGCACCCTATAAGGTTGTGAAATCTAGCCAAGACTTGGCAGATATTGACCTCTCGAAAAACTACGTCCTCAAGACCGCGACAGGTGGCTACGATGGGCATGGACAAAAGGTTATTCGCTCAGAAGAAGACTTGGAAGAAGCCCGTGCACTAGCCGACTCAGCAGACTGCGTCTTGGAAGAATTCGTCAACTTTGACCTTGAAATTTCTGTCATCGTATCAGGAAATGGCAAGGATGTGACGGTTTTCCCAGTTCAGGAAAATATCCACCGAAACAACATTCTTTCGAAGACCACTGTGCCAGCTCGGATTTCTGCAAGTCTAGCAGAAAAAGCCAAAGTCATGGCAGTACGAATCGCAGAACAACTGAACTTGTCTGGAACGCTCTGTGTGGAAATGTTTGCGACAGCTGACGACATCATTGTCAATGAAATTGCTCCACGCCCACATAACTCAGGGCACTACTCTATCGAAGCCTGTGACTTCTCGCAGTTTGATACCCATATCTTGGGCGTTCTCGGAGCACCATTGCCAGCTATCAAACTACATGCTCCAGCCGTTATGCTCAACGTTCTCGGCCAACACGTCGAGGCTGCTGAAAAATATGTCACAGAAAATCCAAGCGCCCACCTCCACATGTATGGTAAAATAGAAGCGAAGCACAACCGCAAGATGGGACATGTGACTTTGTTTAGTGGTGTGCCGGATGAGGTTGGGGAATTTGGGAAAGGGATTGATTTTTAGTTGAATATTTTAGTTGAGTATATGTATGATTTTTTTAAAAAATATAATATAAAAAAAGTAAATATTTGTTGGTTCTTGTTTAGTCTAGCTTTTGCAGCAATAATTTCGCTAATAATAACTTTAATATCTAATAATTGGTGTAACTTTATACCAGATACTTTAAGTTTAACGGCACTTCCTTCTCTATTTATTAGTTGTCTAGTATTGACTAGTATAGATGATGTTAGGAAACAAATAAAATCAGAAGAAGAAAGTAGGGACTTTTTTGATCGAAGAAAAAACCAAGCTTTGTATTTATTTGTTAAGGATTATGAGAATAGTTTCAAAACAAATTCAAGAAGCTTAATAAATGATTTAAATAAGATTATTCTAGGGGAATCAGATTTTTCTGAAGAGTTTAATAAAAGAATCAGGAAGATAAGTTTAGAATGCTTTCAGTCTCTAGACTCGTATAGTTATAGTTATGTTGAAACACGAATTAATATAAGAAGAGCTCAGAAAACTGAAGCATCTATAGATGAGACTCAAAGAAGTTTAGATATTGACTTGGAAATTTTGAACAATTTGAAAGTCAATTTGAGAAGTTGCTATAGTTTAAATAAAGATGATTTTAAGAATCCGGAATTCTGCGAGAAACTATCAAAGTATTTGAATGATTTTGATCATTTTTGTGACTTTTTGATAGAAGAGTCTAAAGGAAGTGAAATGATGAATGATCAGGTTTCTAGTGAAGAGTCTGAAAATTCGCAAGATATGGGAGACTTTTATGAGTAAATTAAATTATATCAAACTAGAACAGCCTGTGGGAGACATGTTTTTAGTTAAAATGAAAGCAACTCAAGTAGCAAGTATTGCAGCTTCAAAGACAAGAAAATCTTATAATGATAATAGCGGTATACAACGAAAACTTGATCCTCATAGGATAAAGAGTATAGCTAAATTTTGTAAAACAAAGAATGCGATGTTCCCTACTCCTATTATTTTATCTGCATCAAGTGATTATTTTGTAATAAATGAGAAGGAAAGTACTCTAACTATTCCTATCATAGGGGAAGATGAGAATAAATTTTGTTCTATTGTAGATGGTCAGCATAGATTAGAAGGTTTGAAGGAATCAGGGGTTATTGATAAATTCGAATTGTTGGTTTCTTTTGTATTTGACACTGATCCATCAAGAGATGCATTTCTATTCTCAACTATTAATGGGAATCAAAAGCCAGTATCACGCTCTTTAATCTATGATTTGTATGGTCTATCTAGATCAAGGACTGTTGAAAAAACATGTAATAAGGTTATGAGATCACTTAATGGTGAAGATGATACTAAGTCTGAGTTAAGTGGTAAAATTAAGATGTTAGGTTATAAGGATGAATTTTCTCAGAATGGAATAGTTTCTCAAGCTGCTATGATTAAAAATCTGATGAAACTTATTACTGATAAATCTGAACGAGATAATATAGATATTGAATTTGGAAGAGAATTAAAGCAGCTAGACTCCAGAAGGTATATTTTTAGGGAGAATTTTATTGAGGGTAATGATGAGTTTATAATTCAAGAGAACATTGACTTCTTCAATTCTTGGATGAAGAAATTGAGTGAAGTAAAAGAAAAGTATAATATAAAGGAATATAAGCAGTTTGAGAACACTGTAGGTTTCTCTGTTAGTTATCGAATATTTCGAATTTTGTTTTTGGGTTGGGAAGATAGAAAGAAATATACAGTGACAGACATAGAAGATCGATATTTGAAAACAAATTATTATTCAGTTGAAAGTAAAAAAGAATTCTATAATTTGATATTACCAGCTATGTTTACAAAATTTTTTGAATTAAAACTTAATAATGAAACTTATTCAAGTAGTGAATCTGGAGTAGCTACATTAGAATTAGATCTAGTAGCTATATTATGGGATAATGGATTAATATCTAGAGATTTGGTTTACGAAATTTATAATAGAGAAATTTATAATAGAAATAATAAGTTTGATGAAATAAAAAATAGACTTCAAACATTACAGCTGGTTTCTAGAAGTTCCAATATCTAAATAATGAAGAAAGGGACAAGGACCCCGTATCCTCTAAACTGAAAACGACCTACGGACTTCTTAATTGTAAACAAAGAAAGGAAATGGGCCTCTAGTTTGCAGAACTGAACCCGGGCGGAAAGCTCGGAATTTAGATAAACCTCCTAGGACGCAAGCGTCCGTCGTTGGCTTCCTAAAATTCAGTCGCTTTCTAGTCGCCCTTGGTATCTTAATCATGATCAACCGTTACTCTCGCCCTGAGATGGCGAACATTTGGAGTGAAGAAAATAAATACCGTGCTTGGCTTGAGGTGGAAATCTTGGCTGACGAGGCATGGGCTGAGTTGGGGGAAATCCCTAAGGAAGATGTGGCTTTGATTCGCGAAAAGGCGGACTTTGACATCGACCGTATTTTGGAGATTGAGCAGGAGACGCGTCACGATGTGGTGGCTTTCACACGTGCGGTTTCTGAGACGCTTGGTGAGGAGCGCAAGTGGGTTCACTATGGTTTGACTTCTACCGACGTGGTGGATACGGCCTACGGTTACCTCTACAAGCAGGCCAACGACATTATCCGTCGTGACCTTGAAAACTTCACCAACATCATCGCTGATAAGGCCAAGGAGCACAAATTCACCATCATGATGGGTCGTACCCACGGTGTGCACGCGGAGCCGACAACTTTTGGTCTTAAATTGGCAACTTGGTACAGCGAAATGAAGCGCAACATCGAGCGTTTCGAGCATGCGGCTGCTGGTGTGGAAGCTGGTAAGATTTCTGGTGCGGTTGGGAACTTTGCCAACATCCCACCGTTCGTAGAGCAATATGTCTGCGACAAGCTTGGTATTCGTGCCCAAGAAATCTCTACACAGGTGCTTCCTCGTGACCTTCATGCTGAGTACTTTGCGGTTCTTGCTAGCATCGCGACTTCAATCGAACGTATGGCAACGGAGATCCGTGGTCTGCAAAAGTCTGAGCAACGCGAAGTGGAAGAATTCTTTGCCAAAGGACAAAAAGGTTCATCTGCGATGCCTCACAAACGCAACCCTATCGGTTCTGAGAACATGACAGGTCTTGCGCGTGTCATCCGTGGTCACATGGTGACGGCCTATGAAAACGTCGCTCTTTGGCACGAACGTGATATTTCTCACTCATCAGCTGAGCGTATCATCACACCGGACACAACCATTTTGATTGACTACATGCTCAACCGTTTTGGAAATATCGTCAAGAACTTGACGGTCTTCCCAGAAAACATGATTCGCAACATGAACTCTACGTTTGGTCTGATCTTTAGCCAACGTGCCATGTTGACCTTGATTGAAAAAGGTATGACCCGTGAGCAAGCCTACGACTTGGTACAACCCAAAACAGCCTACTCTTGGGACAATCAAGTAGACTTTAAGCCACTTCTTGAAGCAGATCCAGAAGTGACATCACGCCTGACACAAGAGGAAATCGACGAAATCTTCAACCCTGCATACTACACCAAACGAGTGGATGATATCTTTGAACGTATCGGACTGGGTGATTAATCCTAACAATAAAAAGCGAGATTCAATCTCGCTTTTTTGTATGCTTGTCGAAGGGGGTTAATCTTCTTTTCTCTTAGTGAGTCCGTAGGCTGCTAGTGTGGCCATGAGTCCTACTGCGACCAAGCCTGCAGAGTCTTGGCTTCCTGTTGCAGGGAGTTGTTTTTCATCTGCTTTGTTAGTAGTTGCTTCAGCTTGCTTAGCTTTCTCAACGGCAGTTCCGACTTCGACAACCTGAGCGACCGCTTCCTGCGATACCGCACTATTGACAAGGGTTCTTTCTTCCTTTCCGTCAGCAGTAGTGCTAACAGAGTAGAAGACGGTACGGCGGCCATTTACTCCGGAAACGACGACTTGACTTTGTCCTTTTGGCAATTGAGGATTTTCACGTGTCACGGTAGTGAACGGAATCTCTTCTTCTTGGATGTCTAGTCTAGGTTTTGCTTCTGCAGCTGGGGCAAGACCGTGTTCATCCCCTACATGGGTAACAAGGGTTCCGACTTCAATGACTTGTGTCACTGCTTCTTGCGTTACAAGGCTATCGACAAGAGTCTTCACTTCTTTGCCATCAGCAGTAGTGCTTACAGAGTAGTAATGACTGCGACGGCCGTTAGCGCCTTTAGTAACGACTTGAGTCTTCCCTTTGAGCAAGAGTGGATTTTCACGTGTCACAGTAGTGAACGGAATTTCTTCTTCTTGGATATCCAGTCTTGGTTTCGCTTCGGCAGCTGGAGCAAGACCGTGGTCATCTCCTTTGTGCGTAATAGGGGCGCCGATTTCAACCACTTGGGTCACAGGTTCTTTGGTTACTTGACTATCTAGAACAGTTTCTGTTTGTTTCCCATTTTCAGTAAGGACAGAGATGTAATGAGTGCGTTCGCCCTCTACACCTGGTGTGATGATCTTTTCATGACCGGCTGGGAGATTCGGATTTTCCTTCTTGATGACCTCAAATGGAATCTTTTCTGCTCTTGTGATGAGTTCCGGTTTGGTTTCAACATTGGCAGCTAGTTCGTTTTTATCGAGGCTTCCTGAGTGGGTTGCTGCTGGTTTGAGGCCTAGGCGGGCTGTCTTGAGTTTGGCTACGAGAGCGTCTAACTCGGCTTGTTTGTTACGGTTGAGGTTGTAGTTGAGAGCTTCTTTAGCTGCATTTAGGGCCTCCAAGCTTTCCTTGCTGTATCCATCCAAGTTTGCAGGGATTTGAGCAAGTTCCTCACGGAGGGCGTTGTAGTTAGCGCGGAAGTAGTCTTTGTTGTGGTCTGCAAAGGCAGTCATGAGTTCAAAGATTTCTTCTTCCTTATACTCAGCACTTGGTTTGTCTGCCCAGATAGCAAGCATGCTTCCGACGGTTGGAAGGTCTACTTCTGGATACTTGGTAGAAGCAAGCTGGTTAAATGGTACTTTGCCAGAGTTTTCAAGTGCTTTTGATAGTGGGTAGGATTCGTCTGGTTTGTGATTACCTAGCACGTAGTACCAGTCTCCGTTGGTGTTGAGGAGTTTATAGCCTTTGCTTGCCAGATACTGAGGCGTTGCAAGGTTGTAACCCCACCATCCCTTAGACCAGTAAGAGATGATGACATCCTTGTCAAACTCAACATCATCCTTGTCTTCATAGTAGAAACCATCGTTGAAGGCCATTGGTTGAAGGCCTCTTTCTTTGGCCATGGCAGCAAGGGTGTTAGAGTACTCAGCAAACTTGCCATAGAGTCCATACCATTTGAGGTAGTACCAGCCTTGCGCGTTGGTAGCATCATTAGCATATTCATCGGTACCGTAGTTGAAGATCTTAGTTTTGCCTGCAAAGAAGTCCATGTACTTGCCGATGAGGGCTTTGACAAAGTTCATCGCTTCTTCGTTTTCAAGGTCCATGGTTGTTTTAGAAACCTTGTCAAAGTTGGCTTGAGGATTCTTGATTCCAAGTTTTTCCATAGCGACGAGCATGGCATCCATGTGGCCAGGGCTGTTGATCGCTGGGATGAGTCCGAGGCCTTTTGATTTTGCGTACTCGATCAATTCAGTGATTTCAGCTTGACTAAGAGTGGTTCCGTTTGGATCGTCGTAGTAAGCTTTTGTTCCTTCGATGATGGCTTTTTTGACATCGTCACTTGCATAGGTTTTGCCGTTAGCTGTGATACTCATGTCATCAAGGAGGAAGCGAAGTCCGTCATTTCCTAGGAGGAGATGCGCATCAGAGTATCCGAGTTCGCTCGCCTTGTCTACGATGCGTTTGAGTTGGTCAAGCGTGAAGTACTTACGGCCAGCATCAATGGAAATCACCTTGTTCTTGGCCAGTTTTTCAACTTCGCGTTTCGCGTCTTCTTCTTTTTGAGCTTCTGGTGTGAAGGTCAAATTGCTGACAGCTTCTTGGAGTTTCGCGATTGCTTGATCAATGGTGTCTTGTTGGGCACGGCTGAGGTTGCTATCGAGTGAGCGAATGGCTTTTTCAGCTTCTTTTACAGCTGCGACACTTTCTGCAGTATAGCGGTTAAGGTCTGTTGGTACTTCTTTCAGGGCTTGCTCAGCAGACTCATAATCAGCCGCGAAGTATTCAGCATTGGCATTTGCGAAGCTACGCATGAGTTTGAAGAGGCGTGATGGTGAATAGCGTGCAGATGGAGTATCCGCCCAAGCAGCTACCATACCACCGATGAACGGGATATCAGTCCCTTCAGATTTTGGTACAGAAGTGATTGGAGTGTTCTTGATACCATTGAGTCCTTGGTCGAGGTTGTACCAGCCTTGACCATCTGCATTCCGTCCTAGAACATAGTACCAAGCATCGTTGGTGTTAAGGATTTGGTGGCCTTTTTCAACTAGAAGTTTAGAAGAAGCGACGTCGTATCCGCCCCATCCACCAGTCCACATTGAAACGATGATGTCTTTGTCAAAGGTTCCAAAGCTAGTGTCGCTATTGTAGTAGATACCGTCGTTAAAGGCCATTGGTTTGAGTCCGTGAGATTTGACGATGCGAGCTAGGTCGTTGGCGTAGGCGATAAATTTATCATAACCCTTGTCAGGGAATCCATCTTCTGGATACCATTTATAGGCTTGAAGAACGCTCCAGCCTTTAGCGTCTGTAGCATCGTTAGCATACTCGTCTAGCCCGATGTTGAAGATGTCAGATTTGCCAGCGAAGTAAGCAGCATACTTGTCGATCAGAGCTTTGGTAAATGCAACAGCCTCCTTGTTATCAAGGTCAACAGTACGAGCAGATTCCTTACCAAAGTAGTTGAAGTTCGGTTTTTGGATGCCTAGTTCTTTCATAGCATGCAAAATCGCATCCATGTGACCAGGGCTGTTTACAGTTGGGATGAGACCAATGCCTTTGTTTTTAGCATAGTTGATCAAGTCCGTCATCTGACTTTCTGTCAAATGGTTGCCGTTTGGATCCTTGTAGTAGGCATCGGTTCCGTTTTCAAGTGCACGTTTGACATCTTCACTGGCATAGGTTTTGCCATTGGCTTTGATTGTCATGTCGTCCAGCATGAAACGCATGCCGTCATTTCCAACTAAGAGATGGAGGTCAGTATAGCCGTAGTGTTTAGCTTTGTCGATGATTTCCTTGAGTTGCTCAGGTGAGAAGTACTTGCGTCCAGCGTCGATTGAGATCATTTTTCTTTTTGCCAGTTTTTCATTTACCTGAGCTGCTCGTTCAGTGCTAGGAGCAACTGCAGCAGGTGTGGCTGGTTCATTTTTCTTGTCTTCGTCGGCTTTTACTGGGTTTGAGTTTTCTTCTGAAACAGGAGTAGCTTTTTCAATGACTGGAGTCTCGTCAATTTTTTCTGCAACTACTGGGGATTCAGTTTTTTCGACTGTTGGAGAGATTGTGGCTGAAGCTCCCTTTGCTTCAACTCTTTCTTCAAGCTTGCTTTCAACTGATGTCTCAGCTGTCTGTGGCTCTCCTTGAGCAGTCTGAGCTGCGCTTGGATTTTCTGGTGTTGGAGTGACGCTGTCGGCAGACACGACTTGGGTACCAAAAGCAAATCCTATGAGTACAGAAGCTGCTCCAATCGCGTACTTACGAATGGAGAAGCGCTGTTTCTTTTCTAGTTTCATGATAAAACCTCCCTGTTATTATATTGTATGATAGCGTTTACACAAAACTATTTTCATTTTATTATCTAAGATATAAAAAGTCAAGTGGCTTTGTGAAAGAACTATAATAAATGGAGGAAATCATAAGATTTAGGAAAAAATTGTAAAAAAACTAAAAACAAGGAAAATCTAGCCAATATTTAACTTGTTTTTAGTAAAAGCACTACTAATTAAAGAATTCCCCTTCGTCATATGTTCATACTAAATGGTGCATGCTATAATGAACATAGAAAAAGCCTGAGCTAGGCTCAAGCTTTTTCTTAATGACCTCGATCACACGAGATGAATTTGATTTTGTAGTAGTCAGCTCGCTTATAAGTTTCACTATAGGCAAGGACTTGGCCAGTGGCCTCAAGTTTTGTAGTCTTTGTTTGGAAGACAGTTGGAAATTGTGTATCAATTCCCAACGTAGAAGCAGCATGCTCGGGTGTTGGGAATGCGATTTCGTTGATTTCCTCAAAATGCTCATCAGTCATGTGAATGCGGTAATCCAGCTTGAAACGTTTATAGATAGAACTATAATAGTCAAGATTTGGATAGTTGGCATTGATATATTGTTCGGGGATATAAGAAGTGTGGTAGATATAGGTCACACCGTTAGTTTGACGTGTCCGTTCGATCTTGTAGTAGAACTGGTCTCCACGCAAACCAAGTTTTTCCAAATATTCAAGCTTATTTCCACGTTCGATAGAAAGGACAGTTACCTTATCGTCTTTTGTTTCAAAAATTTCTACGTCTGAAAACTCAACGAGTTTGTGCTTACGAGCGCGTGAAACAAAAGTTCCTTTTCCTTGTTGGCGGACAATATAGCCATCTTTGGCAAGGTCGTTCAAGGCACGAACAACTGTGATAGAACTGACATCATACATGGCGATCAACTCTGCTTCAGTATAAAACTTGTCTCCACTCGCAAATTGACCTGAGATGATTTTATTCTTGAGTTCGTCTTTAATATATTGGTATTTTGGAATAGCCATAATTGCACCTCAATGTTTTTCTTTCTCCTTCTTTGATTTTACCACAAACACAAAGAAAATAGTAGCATTTAGATGAAAAAATAACATAATACATTAAAAATATTATTTTGCACATATATAAAAGCACCGTCAAAACAGAGATCGTGCAAAAGCCATCGTTTCATGCTATTTTTTAGATAATTTTGGTAAAAAAGAAGTAAAAAAATAGAAAAATTTTAAAGAATTTTCTAAAACCTATTGACAAATGCAAAAGATTTGATTATAGTTAATATTATAATAAATGAAAGCGCAAACTTAATTCGTCAGAGGTAATAACATGACAAGATTTAAAATTGAGGACAATTTCTATTTAGACGAAAAACCGTTCAAGATTTTGTCCGGCGCCATTCATTATTTTAGGATTCCAGCAGAGGATTGGTATCATTCTCTCTATAACTTAAAGGCGCTTGGCTTTAATACAGTCGAGACCTATGTGGCTTGGAATTTACACGAACCTGTTGAAGGGGAGTTTGATTTTGAAGGTGCCAGAAATTTGGAGAGATTTCTTCAAATTGCACAAGATCTGGGTCTCTATGCTATTGTACGCCCGTCTCCATTTATCTGTGCGGAATGGGAATTTGGTGGCTTGCCGGCTTGGCTCTTGACCAAGGACATGCGAATCCGCTCGTCCGATCCAGCCTACATCGATGCTGTTGCTCGCTATTATGACCAATTATTGCCGAGGCTTGTGCCTCGTCTGTTGGATAATGGCGGAAACATTCTCATGATGCAAGTTGAAAACGAGTATGGCTCATATGGTGAGGATAAGTCTTATCTACGAGCGATTCGGAAATTGATGGAAGACCGAGGGATTGATTGCCCACTCTTTACTTCAGATGGTCCATGGAGGGCTACTCTGAAAGCCGGAACCTTGATCGAAGACGACCTCTTTGTGACAGGGAACTTCGGTTCTAAAGCTCCGTACAACTTTTCACAGATGCAGGAATTCTTTGATGAGTATGACAAGAAATGGCCACTCATGTGCATGGAATTCTGGGATGGTTGGTTCAACCGTTGGAAAGAGCCAATCATCACACGGGATCCTAAAGAATTGGCAGAAGCTGTTCGAGAGGTATTGGAGCAAGGCTCTATCAACCTTTACATGTTCCATGGTGGTACAAACTTTGGTTTCATGAATGGTTGCTCAGCTCGAGGAACTCTGGATTTGCCACAAGTCACATCTTACGACTATGATGCCCTTCTCGATGAAGAAGGAAATCCAACTGCTAAATACCTAGCAGTCAAGAAGATGATGGCAACCCACTTCCCAGAGTATCCACAGTTGGAACCGCTCTATAAGGAAAGCATGGAGATAGAGGCCATTCCATTGGTCGAAAAAGTTTCCTTGTTTGAAACCCTGGATAGTCTCTCTAGTCCTACTGAAAGCCTCTATCCAAAAGCGATGGAAGAACTCGGTCAAAGCTATGGCTACCTTCTCTACCGCACTGAGGCAAGTTGGGATGCAGAAGAGGAACGTCTCCGTATCATCGATGGACGTGACCGAGCTCAACTCTTTGTGGATGGTCAATGGATTGCCACTCAATACCAGACAGAAATTGGTGAAGATATCTACTGTCAGGGCAACAGAGAAGGCTTTTCAGAGATTGACATCTTGATTGAAAATATGGGGCGTGTCAACTACGGACATAAGTTCTTGGCAGATACGCAGCGTAAAGGAATTCGAACAGGTGTCTGCAAGGATCTACATTTCTTACTGAATTGGAAACAATATCCACTGCCACTGGATAATCCTGAGAAAATTGATTTTTCAAAAGGATGGACAGAAGGACAACCAGCCTTTTACGCTTTCGACTTTACGGTTGAAGAGCCGAAGGATACCTACTTAGACTTGTCTGAGTTTGGTAAGGGAGTTGCCTTTGTCAACGGGCGTCACCTAGGGCGTTTCTGGAACGTCGGCCCGACCCTCTCACTTTATATCCCTCATAGTTATCTCAAGGAAGGTGCTAACCGCATCATCATCTTTGAAACTGAGGGCGAATATAAAGAAGAGATTCATTTAACTCGTAAACCTACACTAAAACACATAAAGGGGGAAAACTTATGACAATTGTAGGATGCCGTATCGATGGACGTTTGATCCACGGTCAAGTAGCCAATCTTTGGGCAGGGAAACTAAACGTTTCGCGCATTATGGTTGTAGACGATGAAGTCGTTAACAACGATATTGAAAAGAGTGGTTTGAAACTTGCTACACCGCCAGGTGTAAAACTTAGTATCTTGCCGGTTGAAAAAGCGGCAGCGAATATCCTTGCTGGTAAATACGATAGCCAACGTCTCTTTATCGTTGCACGTAAACCAGACCGTTTCCTTGGTTTGGTCGAAGCAGGTGTTCCGCTTGAAACACTCAACGTCGGCAATATGTCTCAAACACCAGAAACTCGCTCTATCACACGTTCTATCAACGTGGTAGACAAGGATGTGGAAGACTTCCACAAACTAGCAGAAAAAGGTGTGAAACTCACTGCTCAAATGGTTCCAAATGATCCAGTTTCAGACTTTTTGAGCTTATTAAAATAGGAAAAAATTTTTAGGAGGTCATTGTTATGATACAATGGTGGCAAATTTTACTTCTCACTTTGTACTCAGCTTATCAAATCTGTGATGAGTTGACAATCGTTTCATCTGCAGGTTCCCCTGTATTCGCTGGTTTCATTACTGGTTTGATCATGGGAGATGTGACAACTGGTTTGTTTATCGGTGGTAGCTTGCAGTTGTTCGTTCTCGGGGTTGGTACCTTCGGTGGTGCTTCTCGTATTGACGCAACTTCTGGTGCGGTTCTTGCAACAGCATTCTCTATCTCTCAAGGTATTGATACAGACCTTGCGATTACAACAATCGCTGTACCAGTAGCAGCACTTTTGACATACTTCGACGTTCTTGGACGTATGACAACTACTTTCTTTGCACACCGTATTGATGCTGCGATCGAACGCTTTGACTACAATGGTATCGAACGCAACTACCTACTTGGTGCGATTCCATGGGCTCTTTCTCGTGCCCTTCCAGTATTCTTCGCTCTTGCTTTTGGTGGAGAATTCGTACAAGGTGTTGTAAACCTTGTTAAAGAATACCAATGGGTTGCAGACGGTTTGACACTTGCAGGTCGTATGCTTCCAGGTCTTGGATTTGCAATCTTGCTTCGTTACCTTCCAGTTAAACGTAACCTTCACTACCTTGCAATGGGATTCGGTTTGACAGCTATGTTGACTGTTCTTTACTCATATGTAACAGGTCTTGGTGGAGCTGTTGCGGGCATCCTTGGTACTCTTCCTGCTGATGTTGCTGAAAAGATTGGCTTTGCTAACAACTTCAAAGGTTTGTCTATGATCGGTATCTCTATCGTAGGTATCTTCCTTGCAGTTGTTCACTTTAAGAACAGCCAAAAAGTAGCTGTAGCAGCACCTTCTACACCATCAGAAAGTGGGGAAATTGAAGATGACGAATTCTAATTACAAATTAACAAAAGAAGATTTTAATCAAATCAACAAACGTAGCTTGTTTACTTTCCAATTAGGTTGGAACTACGAACGTATGCAAGCTTCTGGTTACCTTTACATGATCTTGCCTCAATTGCGTAAAATGTATGGGGATGGAACTCCTGAATTGAAAGAAATGATGAAAGTTCATACTCAATTCTTCAATACTTCACCATTCTTCCACACAATTATCGCTGGTTTTGACCTTGCCATGGAAGAAAAAGATGGTGTGGGTTCAAAAGATGCCGTTAACGGTATTAAGACAGGTTTGATGGGACCATTTGCTCCTCTTGGAGATACTATCTTTGGTTCACTTGTGCCTGCTATCATGGGATCTATCGCAGCAACTATGGCGATCGCTGGCCAACCATGGGGTATCTTCCTTTGGATCGCAGTTGCAGTTGCTTATGACATCTTCCGTTGGAAACAATTGGAATTTGCCTACAAAGAAGGGGTTAACCTTATCAACAACATGCAAAGTACTTTGACAGCTTTGATTGACGCTGCATCTGTACTTGGTGTCTTCATGATGGGTGCTCTTGTAGCAACAATGATTAACTTTGATATTTCTTACAAATTGCCAATCGGTGAAAAGATGATTGACTTCCAAGACATCTTGAACTCAATCTTCCCACGCTTGCTTCCAGCAATCTTTACTGCCTTTATCTTCTGGTTGCTTGGTAAGAAAGGTATGAACTCTACTAAAGCGATCGGTATCATTATCGTTCTTGCAGTAGGTCTTTCATTCATCGGTAAATTCTTGCTTGGAATGGGCGCATAATTTATGAGTAAATCGTTAATTTTGGTGAGTCATGGTCGTTTCTGTGAAGAACTTAAAGGTAGCACAGAAATGATCATGGGTCCACAGGACAACATTCATGTAGTGGCTCTTCTTCCAGAAGATGGTCCAGAAGAATTTACTGCAAAATTTGAAGCTGCTATCGAAGGATTGGATGATTTCCTAGTCTTTGCGGACCTTCTCGGTGGAACACCTTGTAACGTGGTAAGTCGTTTGATCATGGAAGGTCGCAACGTTGAACTCTACGCAGGAATGAATCTGCCAATGGTGATTGAATTTATCAATGCGAGCCTTACAGGTGCAGATGCGGACTACAAGAGCCGTGCTGCAGAAAGCATCGTAAAAGTCAACGACCTGTTAGCGGGCTTCGATGATGACGAAGATGAATAATACTCTTCGAAAATCAAATTCAAACCACGTCAGCTTCACCTTGCCGTACTTAAGTACAGCCTGCGGCTAGCTTCCTAGTTTGCTCTTTGATTTTCATTGAGTATACGATGTGATAACGGCTAAATCGTTAGAGCATCTTATATAGAATATACATGGGAATGGGAGTGACTCCCATTCCCATATTTTCAATAGGAATGAAACAACAATAGATTAGAGGAACTCTATGCTAAATTACACAAAAGAAGAATTACTTGAACTGGGTGCAGAAATCACGACTCGTGAAATCTACCAACAGCCTGATGTATGGAAAGAGGCTTTTGAAGCCTATCAAGCAAAACGAGAAGAAATTGCAGCCTTTTTGCAAGGGATCGCTGATAAGCATGACTATATCAAGGTCATCTTGACGGGTGCTGGTACTTCTGCTTATGTGGGAGATACCTTGGTGCCTTATTTTAAGGAAGTCTATGACGAACGCAAATGGAATTTCAATGCTATTGCGACAACTGATATTGTTGCCAATCCAGAAACTTATTTGAAAAAAGATGTGGCGACTGTCCTTGTTTCCTTTGCTCGTAGTGGGAATTCACCTGAAAGTGTGGCGACGGTTGATTTGGCCAAAGCCTTGGTTGATGACCTCTATCAAGTGACCATTACATGTGCTGCAGATGGTAAATTGGCTCTTCAAGCTCATGGTGATGACCGCAATCTTTTGCTCTTGCAACCAGCTGCTTCTAATGATGCTGGATTTGCCATGACTTCTAGCTTTACGTCTATGATGCTAACAGCACTCTTGGTTTTTGATCCTACAGAATTTGCTGTGAAAGCTCAACGTTTTGAAGTGGTGACTAGCCTTGCGAGTAAGGTTCTAGACAATGCAGCAGATGTTAAAGAGCTGGTTGACCTCGACTTTAACCGTGTTATCTATCTGGGTGCTGGTCCTTTCTTTGGACTTGCTCATGAAGCTCAGTTGAAGATTTTGGAATTAACAGCTGGTCAAGTGGCGACCATGTATGAAAGCCCAGTTGGCTTCCGTCACGGTCCAAAATCATTGATCAACGAAGATACAGTTGTTTTGGTATTTGGTACAACGATAGACTACACTCGCAAGTACGATTTGGACTTGGTTCGTGAAGTGGCTGGTGACCAGATTGCTCGTCGTGTTGTGCTCTTAAGTGATCAAGCCTTTGGTCTTGAAAATGTCAAAGAAGTAGCACTTGGTTGTGGTGGTGTCTTGAACGATATTTACCGTGTCTTCCCTTACATCATTTATGCCCAACTCTTTGCCCTTTTGACTTCGCTCAAAGTTAAAAACAAACCAGATACACCGTCTCCTACAGGTACCGTAAACCGTGTGGTACAAGGTGTTATCATTCATGAATATCAAAAATAAGGAAGTGTCTATGAGTAAATTACAATTAAGTCTCAATAAAGTGACTTGCTTACAAAAACTCTCTGACGAGAACGGCATTATTTCAGCTCTTGCCTTTGACCAACGTGGTGCTTTGAAACGCCTCATGGCTCAATATCAAACAGAAGAGCCAACAGTGGATCAAATGGAAGAACTCAAAGTCTTGGTTGCAGATGAATTAACAAAATACGCATCCTCTATGCTTCTCGACCCTGAGTATGGACTTCCAGCTACAAAAGCTCTTGCACCAAATGCTGGTCTTCTCCTTGCTTATGAGAAAACTGGCTACGACACAACAAGCACCAAACGCTTGCCTGACTGCTTGGATGTTTGGTCTGCAAAACGCATCAAAGAACAAGGTGCGGATGCAGTCAAATTCTTGCTTTACTATGATGTAGACAGCTCTGACGAACTCAACCAACAAAAACAAGCCTACATCGAACGCATTGGTTCTGAATGCGTGGCGGAAGACATTCCATTCTTCCTTGAAATCCTCGCTTACGATGAAAAAATCGCTGATGCAGGTTCTGCAGAATACGCTAAAGTAAAACCACACAAGGTTATCGGTGCCATGAAGGTCTTCTCAGCCCCACGCTTTAACATCGATGTCTTGAAAGTAGAAGTTCCAGTCAACGTCAAATACGTTGAAGGATTTGGTGATGGTGAAATCGTGCATACTCGTGAAGAAGCAGCAGCCTTCTTCAAAGCTCAAGACGAAGCGACCAACTTGCCATACATCTACTTGAGTGCGGGTGTATCAGCTAAACTCTTCCAAGAAACCCTTGTCTTTGCCCACGAATCAGGCGCAAACTTTAACGGAGTTCTTTGCGGCCGTGCAACTTGGGCTGGATCAGTCGAAGCTTACATCAAAGATGGTGAAGCAGCAGCTCGTGAATGGCTTCGCACAACTGGATTTGAGAACATTGACGAACTCAACAAGGTTCTTCAAACAACAGCGACTTCATGGACTGAACGTGTAGAAGCATAAAAACAAGAATAGAAGAATCCCTTTTTGTTAAGAAGCTACTTAAGGTTTTCTGACAAAGGATTCTGAAAATAGAAACTACAACCATAGATGGTGAGACACTCTCTATGGTTTGTTTACTTAAGAGAAATGGATCAAAGGAGAGAAGAATGAAAGCATACACAGATCGTGTATTTGGAAATCATGAGGGCAAGGATGTCTTGGCCTATCGCTTTGAGACTGATAGTGGCTACCAACTAGAAATTATGACTTATGGTGCGACCATCTTGCGCTATGTCACGCCAGACAAGGCTGGAAATTTTGCCAATGTAATTTTGGGATTTGATAATTTTGATAGCTATGTAGGCAATAGTCCCAAGCATGGAGCAAGTGTGGGTCCTGTAGCGGGCCGTATCGCGGGTGCGACATTTGAGCTCAATGGTAAGACCTATAACCTTGAAGTCAACAATGCTAGCAACTGCAACCACAGTGGTTCGACAGGTTGGGATTCGAGCTTGTTTGAATTGGTCGAGGTGAGCGACCATGGCTTGACCCTCTACACAGAGCGTACAGATGGGACGGGAGGATTCCCTGGCAATCTCAAGATCTGGATTAGCTATCACTTGGAAGAAACTGGTGCCTATGAAATCAGCTATAAGGTGACGACAGATCAGGATACGCTGGTCAATCCGACAAATCATAGTTACTTCAACTTGTCTGGTGATTTCACGCAGACAATTGACCGCCATGTCTTCCAGCTAAATACGGAGGGCATTTACCCAATCGCTCCAGATGGTGTTCCGGCTAAGACTCCAGATGCCAATCGCGATGTGGTGAAACACATCTACAATGGTGCTTTGCTGAAGGACATCTTTGCAGAGGAAGATGAGCAAATCCAGTTGGTATCTGGTTTGGATCACCCATTTGCCCTTCCTGCAGGTCATGACAATGCTGGTTTCCTTTATGACCAAAACTCAGGTCGCTTCCTACTTTTCAAGACAGAGGCCCCTTGCTTTGTGGTCTACACAGCAAACTTTGTGGATGAGAGTGTGCTCATCGGAGGCCAACCAATGGTACAGCACAATGGTATTGCCCTTGAAGCGCAAGCTTTACCAGATGCCATTCACAGCGACCTCAAAGACCAAGTCATTCTCAAAGCAGGTCAAACCTTCACCAGCAAAACTCGTTACGAACTTGTTGTAAAATAAAAAGAAGAGCTGGTTTCCAGCTCTTTTGAGTTGTTTTCGTTGACATTAGAGGCAGTTTGGCTAGTACATGGCTTATTTTTCTTTTTTCTGTTTCTCGATTCTCTCTAGCATTTTGTTTTTACGCTCCTCCAGTTCTTGTATTTGCTTGAGCAAAAGATCTGAAAAGTCACTATCGAGTTCTTCAGCCTCTCCACTACTATACCAATCTAAGGCGACAACGTGATTATTTTTATCAAAGCAGAAAATCATATCTCCATCACCGATGATAGACAGAAAAGGGATATAATCTACAAAGCCTAGTTCATGTAATTCTTTGGTCTTCAGTCGAATATCTAGAAAGTCAGGAATCCCATTTGCAATACCATAGACTTTAATACCACGGCAAAATGTCCAAAATGGAGCCACATCAAATGCTTTGGCTCTTGGCCACAGTTCCTCCCTGACTTCCATATAGAGTCCGCCTAGGGGTGACATGGTAAACTCTCTAAAGTCGTCTGGAAGACTGATTTGATACAGTTTTTCAAAATCTTCTATATCCTGTTCGGAGGGTTCATTTCCCATGCAGGCTACAACTTGGTAGGTTTTAGAATCATAATGATGAAAATAATCATAGACTTTTTCTAGTGACATTGCTATTCCTCTCTATTCTAGGTAAATATATTCGACAACTAAATCACAAAGCTGATTATCCTTATCATAGCCAAAGTAGACGGGATAGACTCCGTCTCCAAAACCTGATTGGATCATCGGAATGCTTAGGTCAGTGTTGGGGATTTTAAAATTAATCCAATCCCCACCCTCACGTTGATAAAGGGGATTGTCTATGGCATTTTGAGCAAAAACTGCTGCAAAGAAATCATCGTAGATATTTTTGCCAGGATTTTCTTTATACCAACTCTCTTCAAAATCGCAGTAGGTATTCTTGGTGTCAACATCTACTATCGTTGCCAGACCTGCGTCAACTGAAAATCCAAAATAAGAGTCTTTTTCAACAGTGTCTATATCTTCATCACCAGTCAGTGCTTCATAGTAAATCACTGGTACTTGATCTGTAAATTGAACTCTAGTTGCTACATACCTGTAATGGTCTTCTTCTATCTTGGCTACTAAAGTCTTTAGTCGATATCTCCCTTTGGGTACAGACTGTAAGTAGGGCTTTTCCTCTCTAAGGAGCCAGACCAAAGGATCGCGAACCAGAATTTCACCACTTGGGAAAGTTACTTCCCCCATATCCAAAACAAAAACTTCTGTGTCCTGTATTTCTTTCCTATCAAAACAGTCTGCATAATTGATAGACGAAGTGAGCAGGTGTTTTATTTCTTGGTATTTCTGTAACCACTCTTGTGAAGTTTGTATTTTTTCCATAAACAGTTCCTTTCTAAATCTTTTATTTTAGGTTGGTACTTTCTGAGTTAGAGAATTGTGTACTCATTATCATTTTTCCTACAAATGCATTCATTCTATGCTTTTATTTCCCTAATGATCGAAAAAATTAGGTCTTTAAGATTTTCTGCCACATACACAACTTCATCAGGATCATGGATATAGCCGATAATCTGCCCTTCTTTTCCCTCTGTATTCGGATCAAAATCCAGCATCAGGAAACAGCTGTCACAATATTCGGCAAAAGGAATCCATCTTTTATTAAAAAGGTAGGGTTTTATCCTGCTATCTTTCATTTTTTCAATGTCTTGGCTTGTAAAATGCTCAGGAAATTCAGTTAAGAGGGCGTCTCTGTTTTGGAAATAGTGTTTAGTTTTTTCGATTGCCTGCAGGCTCAGCAAGCAAAATGCCATGTCTCTTTCATCTATAAGGCAAGGCAGAATACTGAGATAGTTACTCCCGTTTTTATAGCTGTAAAGCTCTTTTACATCATCAGGCAGAGTTATCCCAAATTTCTCTTCAAATGCTGCTATTTCTTCCTCAGAAGCGCCGGATATCTCCTGATAATCGTCCAGATATTCTTCCTCCACAGGATCATCCAAATCCCATTCTTCAAAGTTTTCGCAAATGTACTCTTCTATCTTTTTTATCTCATCACTTATCTGCATACCATCCACCCTTTATTCTCTTAGTTACAGCTCTCCTTCGATTATTTGTTGCATATATGACGACAGATCATTTATAAATTCTTCAAAACTGCACACATCTTTCATCTCTTCATGCTCTATATCATAGGAAGCTACCTTCTTGGTTTTAGGATTCCATAGAATATAGATATGGTCATAATCTCCCGTCTGTTTAGAAATACGTAGGACTTTCTGTCTGCCTTTTTTCATCGGAACAGTATTGATTAAAGAAAAAAACTCTATCCATTTAAAATCACAGTCTTTAAGTTCAAAATGTAATTCCTCGCTTTGAAGAAAATCAATGATCGCATTAGGCAGTTTAAATGGCTTCAGTTCATCCAGTTTATTCTGTAAACTGTGGTATTCTTCAGGCTCTAACTGCTTAAAATAGTCAGCCATCTCTTCATCACCATTTTCAAGTGCGATGCTGTATGGACGCATACCGCCTTTTTCTGTTATGGTTACATCCGCTCCATTTTCTACAAGATATTGACACATTTTCAAATCAACATACCTTGCGGCTACACATAGCGGGGTTGGTTTAAAAGGATAGACCGTATCAGGGGCATTGTAGTTAATATTAACTCCGTTCTTTATAAAGAAATCAAGCACTTCATAATTTCTCTCTGAAACTGCACTGCGAAATGCCTGTCCACCGTATTTTTCTACCCTATGTCCTAATTCGTGGATAAGAGGTAGGTTCTCATATTTTTTCCCATATAAAGCCTGTTCAAAGGCCTCTGCCTTTACCTCATTTACACAGTTCACCTTTGCGCCATGTTCTACCAGATACCTGATAATAGCTTCGTCACAATACCTTACAGCAAGCAGAAATACTGGATTTCCTTTTACATTCAGATTGACGCCCTTTTCCACCAGCCATTTTACAGAGTCAAAACTTTCCATAATAAAGGCAAGGTTTAAGGGCGACAGGGTGGTATATTTACCTATTTTTATGCCTTCTTCAATATCCCATCCCTTTGAAAAATACTCATCTAATGCCGATGTATTTCCATTTATGATATCATTTACAATTTGTGGAACAGATTTAAAACTTCCTATATCCTTTAATGTAATCATTTTAAGTCTCCTACAGATTATGTATTCATCTGTTATAATTTATTTCCCCTAAAGGAAGCGGATTAGGATTTAAGCCTACCCAGAGAACCGAAAGTTCACACAAACGTTCAGTTATAGTATCTTCATCACTGCCTTTTGCACGGATGCTGGAAATCAGTTCCTTAGTTTCTTCCAGTTCTTCTTCGGAAAGTGGTGTGCCTGAAGCGAAATGATTTGGCAGGGCTTTAAGCATATTTCGGTAGTGTTTATCCCAGTTGACACCGCCATTTCTATAGAGCTCATCCTGTACGCGCCCTGTTATACGAATCACTTCGCCTTGTACAGTTTTCGCTGGCCCGCTTGAAGGAATGAGTAAATCCCAAAGCTCGTTATACTGCTCCTTCCAAGAACCTTTTTTTACAATAATAGGAGAAACTCCGTCATGTATCTTGCGTTTCGGAGCAGGCTTTACATCAAACAGTGCATAGAGTCTCTCAAGCCCTGCTTCTGTTTCAGTCAAGTAATCTTTATTAAAGTTTTCTCTGTGAAATTCAAAATCCTTTCCGATTAGTTCGACTCTTTCTGCCATATCAGGAGTTACCTCAGCGCCCGCCTTTATGAGCATTTCTGCAATTTCTGCTACCTGTGCAATATTAATCTGCCTACAAGTAGCAAGGGCTTCAGCTAAAGGAGTTCGTCCCATAACAGTTTTGGGATTAACATCTGCACCTTTTTCAATCAAAAAACTGACTATCTTAGGTCGGAAAAACCTTGCTGCCGTATGTAGAGGTGTACTCCCATATGTATCAGTTTTTTGTATATCTCCGCCTAATTCATACAGCAGTTTTACAGTATCTCTCCCCAAAGCGGCATGTTTATATAAAGGTGTACGTCCATAATAATCAGGAGTATTTACATCTAACCCCTGTTCCACCAGCCAGATAACAAGCTCATCAGGAACACCGCCATAATGAAGTGCCGTATTTAAGCTGTATCTGCCGTTATGAGCAGTAAGCTCACATTTATCATATACGGCTTTAAGAGCTTCAATATCTCCTGCTGTAATCAGTTCATCAAAATTTTTAGGTAAGGTCACTCTTTTTTTGGCCATTGTTCCTATCCTTTAATATAAAACTAACATTTGCATTTTACATTTCTAAAGCCACTTAAGCCCATCAACATTTTTTAAAATCATAGATCTTCCATCGTAGTCATTTTTTAACTCGATTTCTTTTTCCTTAACCGAAATGTTGTTGTACCAGTGGTCCAAACTTGCATATTTTCCTGTATGGATATTGATAAGCATGCTTGTTATAGGATTCCAAGTGCCCTTTTCCACTGTTTCTGCAAGCAAATAATAGGCATCTAAAAATATGAGATTTCTTCCATACATCCAAAATGGAAGTTGAATATTTAACAAAGGCAATTTTGCAGAAAAAATATCATCTCCATGTGGTGGCACGGTTTCATAATGAAATTCTATCTCACTCCCATAATATGCTATCGTTGCTCCTTCGCAACCGATGCTTTGAGGAGTACCCTCCTCGGCTACTAAAAATTCCATTGGCTTCTCCTTATGTTGTAATTGAATGAACTCCGACCAGCCTCTCCACGTTTACAACCAGACTGTAAAGGTAATCACCTGTTTTTTATAGGTGACAAAGATTTTCCCTCTAAACAGGCTGACAAGGTGCTGGGCCATGGAGAGGCCGATACCATGACCAGCTGTGGTTTGGTTATTGTGTGATGTTTCAGCGCGATAAAAGCGGTCAAAGAAGCGTTTGATATTGGCAGGCCGCCCGTCTTTGTAGTCGTTAGATACGGTGATACAGGTGCGCTTGCGTAGGAGATAGGCTTTGCGTTTGAGAGTCAGACGGATGGTGCCTGCTGGATCACAGTATTTGCGGGCATTGTCGAGCAAAATACTGAGTAATTCGTAAAATTCCTCCTGAGCAACTTTTTCTATGATATCTGCTTCAATCAGGCTTTCAAAGTTTTTATCTTCTTTTTTAAAGAGGGGAGCAAAATCTGTCGCAACTTTCTCAGCAATAAGCGAGATATTTTGAGGAGTTAGTTTGATATCCTCTTGTTCCTCGAGCCGAGCAAGTCGGATCAGTCTTCCAATCAAGTGGTTGAGACGCTCGGTCTGTTCTTTGGTACTGATGCTCCACTCGGTCTCTCCTTCCATGAGTTCCTGAAGCTCCGTATTGGCCGAAATGATAGCCAGCGGTGTTTTGAGTTCATGACCTGCATTAGTGATAAACATCCGTTGTTTCTCATAGTTTTTGACGAAGGGACGGATAACAATCCCAGAAATCAAGGTAAAGAGCAGAGCAAGGAGAAATAGGCTAGCCAGTGATAACCAGATAGAGACTTGAAAGAGGGTGTCCCGTTCGCGAATGTAGTTGGTAGCTTCAAAGAAGACTAGGAGCTTACCCGAAGCTGTCTGACTAATCTGGTAGGTGAAGTAGCGCCCGTTGCGAGTAATCGTGCCATAGGTTTCCTGTTTTTTAAGAATTTTCTGGAGAAAATCTCTGACGTCTGCTTCGGTCAGTGATTGGACATTCCCTAGAGAAATAGTGTAGTCATTCCCCTTTTCTCTGACAGAGAAATACTGAAAATTGTAGATAATCCCTTCCTGAATGTTCTTTTTGGTGAAACTTTCCTTGATTTCATCTGTGATTGGGAGTTCGCCTTCATTTTTAGACAAGATGGAGAGGACGGTTTGGATATTATCCTCTGTCTGAGTATAGACGATGCTATTCATCAAGACCAGAAAGAAAGCAAGAATCAGAGCGATAGCAGCAGTGGCTGTGACAATAAACTTGATGCGTAGTTTTCGAAACATCTAGTCACCTCCTATCAGTTGGAAAGGCCCTTTTGCAGATCCTAAGATTTGCAAGTTGGACTGAACGCTTTGAAGCTTTTGGCGGAGATAGGAAATATAGAGAAAAACGAGCTCGTGATCACTTTCTTCCAGCTCATCTGGCCAGACTTGATCTAGTAGTTGTTGACAACTGAGGGTCTGGTTAGCATGCTGAATGAGGAGGGTCAAGAGTTGAGTCTCCTTTTTCCCTAAACGAATGCTGTTTGTAGCAGCTAATTCTTGTTCGTCAATATCCAAGCGAGTATTTCCTAATTGAACCGTATCTGGGGTATAGTCCTCCAGACGGCGGGCAGTAGAACGGAGTCTAGCCAATAGTTCCTTGAGAGAGAAGGGTTTAGTCAAGTAGTCGTCAGCACCTGCATCGAGTCCGGTTACACGATCATCTATTTCAGCCATAGCTGTCAGCATGATAACGTGGGTCGTATTGCCCAACTGGCGGATTTCTTTGAGGGCTTCGACTCCTGTCTTGATCGGCATCATGATGTCAAAAATCATGAGGTGATAGTGGTTAGATTTAGCCTTTTCGACAGCGTCTTGTCCATTAAAAACAGAATCAACGCTATAGCCTTCGCGTTCTAAAGCAACAGTGATGACGCGACTTAGTTGAACTTCATCTTCGGCAAGTAGGATTTTCATAGGTTCTCCTTAGTCTTGGTCAGATCGCTGAATCAAATCACGGATGGTCTGCATGGTCAAGTCGCATGAAGCAAGCTCATCGGCACAACGCTTGAGCTCGCGCGTGATTCGTTCAGGATTTTGGATGTTTTTCTTATATTTCATCTGGTGCTCAAGGCTGGCCCAAGAGTCCATAGCAATTGTGCGCAGTTGGATCTCGATAAAGTAGATTCCTTGGTCATTTCCCAGACAGTCTGGGTAGGGGGTAGTCACCTCGAGAATCAGATGGTAGGAACGGTAGCCATTAGGTTTGACCTGACGGATATAGTCTTTCTCTTTGAAAATATGGATGGTGGGTATCTGACGAATATACTCTACGATGCGGTAGATATCATCTGTAAAGCCTGTGATGATCCGAACACCGATAGCATCTCGGATTTCTTTAAGAGCGGATTGACTTGTCTGAGGAAGGCCTTTGCGTTGGCATTTTTCACGCATACTTTCCTCGGTTTTGATACGCGCATGCAAATGCTCATATAGTTTGAGGGAGGTTTCTTTTTTGTAATTAGCTGCGGCTTCTTCCATATCTTGAATAAAGGTCTGCAAGATAGTGGGTAAGTAGACTTCGCAAGGGCCATAGATAGAGTTCATAGGCTGGTCCATTCTAAGAATGGCTCGTATTGCTACGAGCATAGATTCTAATAGTATTTGTCATTCTATTATACCATGAAAGCGATAGCAGGGTGAGATTCTATTGATAAAGAGGGAACGAGAATTTTGACAAAGGAGTCCATTAGAGATATAATGAAGAAAAATCGACCAAGGATAAGAAGATGACAAACTCAAAGTATATTACACGCCTGAAACGTTCAGAGGGGCAGTTGCGTGGAATTCAAAAGATGATCGATGAAGATCGTGATTGTGCAGATATCATTACCCAGTTAACAGCGGTTCGTTCGAGTGTGGAGCGTGTGATTGAGATGATCATTACCGAGAATCTCACAGCCTGCATCAACCACCCCCTAGACGACCCTGAGGCTCAAAAAGAGCGCTTAGAAAAGGCTGTTCAGTACCTAATCAAACGAAAATAGTAGTTCTCTATGTGATAGAACAAGATAAGAAAGTGGATCACAGGAGGGGAAAGATGACAAAAGAAGAACGAGCAGAAAAATGGTTTCAGAGTGTTCCTGAGGCAGAAGCTATTCCTATACAAACTAAAATGGAGATCTGTAGTCAGGCAGCGAAGCGAATGGCGTTTATCTGGCTTGGCCTACTTGGTGTGGAATGTTTGTTCCTATTCTGGGTCACTGGGGGCGAACTTTTTAATCAAGTAGCGGACTTTCTAAATCAGTTATCAGAAGGGAGCCCCACAAAAAATCGATATAAGGGTCTCGCACTTGCAGGGACTCTTATTTGTCTGCCTGTCTTGATCTTTCCTAGTGTTGTTGCCCATTTCTTTAGACAAGTTTGGATTCAAAAAGAAGCTGAAAAGGTTGTCAAAGTGATGCCCCCTGTTACAAGTGATCAGCCTTATCTAGCAGGAGATGAGGGATCAGATTTTGCGAGTATTTCCGGAAGAATCTTTGCGGATTGGGTGCTAGATGATGGTGAGAAGGAACAAAATGGCTTTGAACTTGAGGAAGTATGGCAGCAACTGGCAGCTGTCCAAGATGGTGATAGGGATTTTGTCACTTTAATACCTCAGCAACCACTTAAACTAAAGGGGAGTCAGCTTGTATCGGATTTTGTACAGGTTTGTCAGGATGAAGATTCGGACGCTTTCCATTTTGAGATCAGTGTTGCTGATGCTGAACGGATCGACGAGAATGTAATCTACGAAAAAAATGGGCTGAGCAAGAAAGAAACTCAAGACATGCTTCGGGCATATTTGGAGAACAGAGTCACATCAGAGCTAGAAAGCTGGGAAATTGTACTAGATATGCGGACAGATGAACAGAAAAATATCGCAATCTATCAGGAAATAACCCAATTGCTAACAGATGATAGTGAGGTACGATCTCGTTTGACCTCCTGTTTTGAGTCACCGAAAGCCTATTTCAAGCAGTATGCAGAGAGATATGACGAGCGGGGCATAGGAGAAGAAGTCAATGAAGCTACGATAAAATGGCTTGCTATTGCTGATGAACTGCTTGCTGTGGATGCAGTCATTGAGTTAGACTGGAAGACAGATAAGGACGAATTTCTGTATCAATTAACGCCTCTGGCAACTAAACAAACTCTTGATTTGGAGGAGAATTGGTTCGACGAGGATGATGACATCCCTACTTGGTGTAAGATTTTGGACGAAAGATGGGCTGGACACGATTTCTGTCTTGCTTGTATGGATATTAATAGTGATAGTTATGTGCTATTTATCTGCAAGAGGGATATTTTGGAAAAATTAGTCACTCTGAGTCACACAATCAATCAGCGTTTCGGCTATGCAAAAAATATGTAATGGCTAGTGTATTTCAAGGAGGGAGTTCAAGATGATTTTTGCTATACCCATCGGACAAGTCGCGGATATACCTTGTGGCTATGCGGTGGAAAGAAAAGATGGGCTTGCTGGCTGGAAATCATGTCCATCCTAACAGTTGGGGTCCCGTCTAAGATAACTTGTATGAAAATGAAAGAAACCTAGAGATGCTTGGATATGAATTGGAAGAAAACCCATTTTTTGGTATAATTAAAGGTAGTGAGACAAGTTAAAGGAGGCCAGCAAATGGAAGCATACGAAAAAGTAGTAGAGATGCTAAATGAGCTAGATATTCCCTTTGAAATCGTGGAGCACGAGCCAGCCTTGACGACAGAGCAAGCCGATAGCTTTATCGAAGGGATCGAAGGTGTCCGTACCAAAACCATGTTTCTCACCAACAAAAAGAAAACAGCCTATTATCTCGTGATTATGGATGATAAGAAACGTTTAGATATGGACCTCTTGAAAGACTTGGTAGGAGCCAATAGAATCCGTATGGCTTCCTCTGAGAGCTTGTTTGAAAAAATGATGTTACCAGCAGGTGCAGTATCTCCATTTGGCTTGCTGAACAATACTGACAAGGACATTCAGGTTTATTTCGACAAAGAAATCATGTCTGAAAAACGGATGAGTTTTCACCCCAATACCAACGAGAAAACCCTCTTTTTGGATACGAAAGATATACTCAAATTCCTAGAAGCCATTGGCTATGAGGCTCATATCATCGAGTTATAAAGATTAAAGAAACCGACTAAGTTCATCTTAATCGGTTTTTTGATTATTCTACCTCACCTGGCCAGTGGTTCATACCACCTTCTACATTGGTAACGGTGAGGCCTTGGGCGCTGAGAAATTGACAGGCAGAGGCGGAGCGCACTCCACCTTGACAAATGACATGGTATTCATGGTCAGGTTTGAGTTCTTTGTAGCCTTGCTCCAAGGTACTTAAAGGCAGATTTTTTGCACCTGGTGCATGTCCTGCTTGGAATTCATGTACTTCACGTACATCAATAAGCTCTAGTTTTTCATTTTGATATTTTTCATAAAAGTCAGCCATGCTGATACTAGTTACCATATTCTACTCCTTCTGGATTCGCCATTTTGTATAGTGAATAAGCGCCGTCAAGGTTTTGGACGGTAAATCCTGCTTGTTTGAGGATACGCTCTGCGATATAGCTGCGCAAACCACTGTGGCAGCTGACGATGTAGGCTTGGTTCTTGTCCAGTTCGTCCAAGCGTTCCCGTAGTTCGTTTAGGGGGATGTGGATGGTGTCGACTTTGAGTCGACCACTTTGGAATTCGTCACTGGTCCGCACGTCTAGGAATTTCTTTCCATTAGCTAGTTCGTCTTCGAGCTGGTACCATTGAACGTTGTCGCTGAGACCTTCGATAAGGTTCAAGGCTGCGTAACCCAGCATATTGACGGGATCCTTGGCAGAGCCAAATGGTGGCGCATAGGTAAACTCTAACTCTGGTAAGTCAAAGACGGTGAGATTTCCCTTGATAGCAGTTGCCAGGATATCGATTCGCTTGTCAACACCTTTCTTCCCGACTCCTTGGGCACCGTAGATTTTTCCAGTGGTTGGGTCAAAGAGGAGCTTCAAGGTCATATCAGTAGCGCCTGGATAATAACCAGCATGATCTTTCCCGCTGACATGAAGGGCCTTGTAAGGGAGTTGATTCATGCGAAGGATGCGTTCGCTGAGACCAGTCGAAGCAGCTGTCATATCAAAGGCACGAACGATAGCAGTTCCGATACTGCCCTTGTTAGTACGATCGAGTCCTGCGATGACGTCCGCCACTTGGCGTCCTTGACGATTGGCAGGAGAAGCGAGAGAGATGAGGGCATCTTGGCCCGTAATCTCTTGCTTGACGACGATGGCATCTCCAACTGCAAAAATATCTTTTTGACTGGTTTCGTAGTTTTCGTTGACGAGGATACCGCCACGTAGTCCCAGTTCAATCCTCGCTGCCTGAGCCAGTCCATTTTCAGGTTCAACACCGACAGAAAGGATGGTGAGGTCAGAAGCAATCTTTTGACCGTTTTCGAGAAGGATGACTTTTCCTTGGTCCTCAAATCGAGTCGCAGACTGAGAAGTGATAACACGGACGCCGTTTGCCAGCAATTCTGCTTGGACAAAGGCAGCCATTTCTTGATCCAGTGGTGGTAAGACATGTGGAGCTTTTTCTACGATGGTGACTTGTAATCCCCGTTTAGCTAGGTTTTCAGCCATTTCAAGCCCGATAAAGCCTGCACCGATAACGATAGCTTCTTTTGGATGATTGTCCAAGGCTGCCATAATCTCATCGAGATCAGGAACATTGCGAAGCGTGTAGGCATTCTTCGCTTCTGCCAAACCTTCAATGGTAGGAACAAATGGTTTGGCTCCTGGGGAGAGGATCAGCTTGTCATAGCTTTCTGTAAACTCTTGTCCATCATGCCGCACCGTCACAGTGTGTTCTTCTGGCGAAATCTGGATGACCTCGTGAAATGGTCGCACATCGAGATTAAAGCGTGCCTTGAGACTTTCAGGAGTTTGGACCAATAAACTCTCACGGTTTGCAATTTCTCCTGAAACATAGTAAGGAAGTCCACAGTTTGCAAAGGAAACAAAGGGACCTTTCTCAAAAATAATGATCTCAGCGTCTTCCATGAGGCGTCTGAGGCGGGTTGCTGCTGACATACCACCTGCAACTCCTCCGACAATGATAATTTTCATTGACTTTCTCCTTTATGCTTCTAGATGACCTTACCTGTCCAAGCACTCATACCGCCTCGGACATTGATGACATCGTAGCCTTTTTTCTTAAGCTTTTTCGCAGCTAGTTTGCTTCGTACACCAGAATGACAAATGACATAGAGTGTTTCTTTTGTCGCAGGTGTGTAAGAACCGATTTCCGTTAAAGGAACATTTTTTGCATTTTTGATATGACCTCTACGGAATTCCATAGGCGTCCGAACATCTAGTAGCTGAATCGGTTCTCTGAGTTTAGCTTCTAACTCGCTGGTAGAAATACTGTCAATTTTTGTAAATAAGTGAAACATAGGCACCTCCAACATACCCTTATGGGGTATATTAAACCATGAAGTCAATCTTTTGTCAAGCAAGTTGTTTTGACTTGGGAGGGTATTGATTTCGAGAGTCTAGAAAGCAGGCCATTCTTGACCTTTCACAGGCTTTTTGATATGATGGGGCCAAAGTAAGTATGAGGTGATAAGATGACTAGCGAATACCAGAAAATGATAGCAGGGGAGCCTTACCGTCCGTCGGACCCAGAGTTACGGACCTTGGCGCAGGCTTCTCGCCAAAAACAGGCTGCCTTTAACCGAGAAGAAGATCCCTTGAAGGGTGCGGAGATTATCAAGACTTGGTTTGGCTCAACTGGGCAAAATCTTTATATCAATCCACGCTTGGTGGTCGATTATGGGGTCAACATCCATCTAGGGGAAAATTTTTATTCTAATTGGAATTTGACCATGTTGGATGTTTGTCCGATTCGCATCGGGGACAACGCCATGCTTGGCCCCAACTGTCAGTTTTTAACCCCACTCCATCCACTGGATCCGCATGAACGCAATTCAGGGGTCGAATACGGCAAGCCCATCACCATCGGAGATAATTTCTGGGCTGGAGGTGGCGTCATTGTCCTTCCTGGAGTGACACTGGGAAATAATGTCGTTGCAGGAGCGGGGGCCGTGATCACTAAGTCCTTTGGAGACAATGTCGTCCTAGGTGGTAATCCTGCGCGTGTTATCAAGGAAATCCCTGTGAAAGAAAACTAAAAAGAACAGCTAGGGCTGTTCTTTTTATGAGCTTTAGTCTTATAGATTTTTCTTCTTTTTGGCTTTCTTGGTCAAGGAGACATCGCACTGGGGGTGTTGGTTTAAAAAATCTATTAAAGGTAGTCCGGAGTTCAAAAATTGTTTTTAGCAGTCCTTTCTAAAAAATTACTAGGTGAAATCTAATCCAAACTAAATTTAAGGAAACTTTCAGAAAAGTTTTAGTTTTGTTTCAGGAATCTTCTGTAGACTGTCTAGCTATATCATACGAAGGAGAGGAAAAAGGTATGAAATCAAAAAAATGGACCCTGCTCGCAACGAGTTTAACGGCAATGGTGCTGCTGGCAGCATGTGCCCAGTCAACAACTACATCCAATACCAATGCAACTACAAATAATGCAACAACAACTTCAACAAAGACAAACCAATCTTCCTATTTTACAGAGAAGGACTATGATACTTCTTATGATGAAAGCACAGCTTCTAAGATTGAGCTATCTGGCTCATCTGCAAACGTCTCTGGAGATGGGGTGACAGTCTCTGAATCAACAGTGACCATCACAAAATCTGGAACCTATGTAATTTCAGGTCAGTCTGACGGAGTGCAGATCAAGGTCGAGGCAGATAAGTCTGCAGATGTTCATCTAGTCCTAAAAGGTGCGACCATGACTAATACCAATGCAGCAATTTCTGCGACATCAGCTGGCCATGTCTACTTGACTCTAGCAGAGGGAACCACCAACAGTCTCTCTGACTCAAGCTCTAACAGCGATGAAAAAGCAGACGCAGCTCTCTTTTCTAAGGTGGATTTGACCATCAACGGGAAAGGAACTCTCAATGTAGATGGCAAGAAGAACAATGGTATCAAGGCTAATGACACTCTCCACATCACGGGTGGAACCTATAACATCACAGCAGTTGGCGATGCCTTTAATGTTAATGATGAACTCAACATCACTGGTACGACCATGACTATCGATGCTAAAGAAGATGGAGTCAAGGTGGACAATGATGAGGATACTTCAGTCGGAACCATGTACCTATCCAACAACAACATCACCGTCACAGCAGGAGATGATGGCATCCACGCATCAGGTGATTTGGTTATCGATAGTGGTACCTACACCGTCAAGAATTCGACAGAAGGACTTGAAGGTAAGTCAATCACTATCAACGGTGGGGACATTAGCATCTATTCGACAGATGATGGAGTCAATGCAGCTAATAAAAACGCCCAACAGAGTGAAATCTTCTTCACCATGAACGGTGGGAACCTGACAGTAGAAGTCGGCCAAGGAGACACAGATCCAATCGACTCGAACGGCAATATCACAGTCACAGGCGGAACCATTAAAATGACTGGTCAAACAGGTTTTGACTTTGATGGAACAGCGACCTACACAGGTGGAGATATCTATCTCAATGGTGAAAAACAAACGGAAATTGTCAACTCTATGCCTGGAGGCGGTGGACCAAATGGAGGCCCTCAAGGGGGCGGTCCAGCCCCTGGCGGACGATGATAATAAAAACTCTCCTTTCTCGAAAGAGAAGGGAGATTTTTGTGTTGTTACTAGAGGAAATGTAAAGACAACTCCTTGACACTCCGTCAGCTTTTGATACAATAGTACAAAATTAGAGGAGGTGGGCTATGATTCAGAAACATGCAATTCCCATTTTAGAGTTTGATGACAATCCCCAGGCGGTCCTTATGCCAACACATGAGGGGCTAGATTTAAAGTTGCCAAAGAAGTGTATCTATGCATTTTTGGAGGAGGAGATTGACCGCTATGCTCAGGAAGTAGGGGCGGAATGTATTGGTGAGTTCGTTTCGGCAACCAAGACTTATCCAGTCTACGTCCTCAACTACAAGGGCGAGGAGATTTGTCTGACCCAGGCGCCCGTGGGCTCTGCTCCAGCGGCTCAGTTTATGGATTGGTTGATTGGCTATGGTGTGGAGCAAATCATTTCCACTGGAACCTGTGGTGTCCTGGCCGATATAGAGGAGAATGCCTTTCTCATCCCCGTTCGCGCTTTGCGAGATGAGGGGACTAGCTACCACTATGTAGCGCCTTCTCGTTATATGGAGATGCAGATTGAGGCTATCTCTGCTATTGAGCAAGTCTTGGAGCAAAGAGGCATTCCTTATGAGGAGGTTATGACCTGGACGACAGATGGTTTTTACCGAGAGACGGCTGAAAAGGTTGCTTATCGTAAGGAAGAAGGCTGTGCTGTTGTGGAGATGGAGTGCTCAGCTCTTGCGGCAGTAGCTCAGCTACGTGGGGTTGCCTGGGGAGAGTTGCTCTTTACCGCAGATTCCTTGGCGGATCTGGATAACTACGACAGTCGTGACTGGGGTTCGGAAGCTTTTGATAAGGCGCTTGAACTCTGTCTTGCTATTGTGCACCACATGTGAGTGTTCTGACTATTTTTATGGTAGAATGTAGCTATGTTATTCAAATCTTTTTTGGAAAAAATCAAGACGACGCTGTCTCGTTTATCGCCAGCCCGTCGCATCTTTTTAAGTTTTGCCCTAGTAATCTTCTTGGGCTCTCTTCTTTTAAGTCTCCCCTTTGTGCAAGCAACAACGTCACAAGCGACCTACTTTGACCATCTCTTTACAACGGTATCCATGGTCTGTGTGACAGGGCTCTTCACCCTGCCAGTGGCCTCTACTTATAATATCTGGGGTCAGTTGATCTGTATGCTCTTGATCCAGATTGGCGGTTTGGGGCTCATGACCTTTATCGGAATCTTTTATATCCAAGGTAAGCAAAAGCTCAGTCTTCGTGGCCGGGAGACCATTCAAGAAAGTTTCAGTTATGGAGAAACCCAGTCTCTAAAGGATTTCATCCGTTCGATCTTTCTGACGACTTTTCTGGTGGAAGGGCTCGGTGCCTTTCTCTTGAGTTTTCGCTTTATTCCCGAATTTGGATGGGGACGAGGGATGTTAACCTCTATCTTTTTGGCTGTTTCAGCTTTCTGTAATGCTGGATTTGATAATTTTGGAAGTACGAGTTTGGTAGCTTTTCAAACGGACCCCTTGATCAATCTAGTGATTGCGGGTTTGATTATCACGGGTGGTCTAGGATTTATGGTCTGGTTTGACCTAGCGACCCAGATTGGGAAGAAGAAAAAACGTCGCCTTCGTTTCCATACCAAGTTGGTTCTCTTTTTAACGGCGGGAATTTTACTCTTTGGAACAGTATCGACTTTGTTCATCGAGTGGAACAATCCTGGAACGATTGGAAATCTCAGCGTCCCAGAGAAATTGCTGGTTAGTTTCTTCCAGACCGTCAGTATGAGAACGGCAGGTTTTGCCTCTATTGACTACACCCAAGCTCGACCAGTTACCTTGCTGATCTACATCTTGCAGATGTTTCTGGGCGGGGCGCCTGGAGGGACAGCAGGGGGGCTCAAGATTACGACCTTCTTTGTCCTGTTGGTCTTTGCTCGTAGCGAACTATTGGGCTTGCCTCATGCCAATGTGGCTCGGAGGACTATTGAACCCCGAACCGTGCAAAAGTCTTTCAGTGTCTTTATTATCTTCTTGCTAACTTTCTTGCTGGGCTTGATCCTGCTAGGGATAACAGCAGAGGGAAATCCGCGCTTCATCTACCTCATGTTTGAGACCATTTCAGCCCTTGCGACAGTTGGGGTGACGGCAAATTTAACACCAGAGCTAGGCAAGATAGCCCTCAGCATCGTTATGTTGCTGATGTTTATTGGCCGTATTGGTCCCTTGACACTACTGGTCAGTGTAGCGGAATACCAGCCAGACAAGAAAGATACGATTCACTATATGAAAGCAGATATCACTATTGGATAAGAAAGGAAGAACGATGTCAGATCGGACAATTGGAATTTTAGGCTTGGGAATTTTTGGGAGCAGTGTTTTGGCTGCCCTAGCCAAGCATGACATGAATATCATTGCTATTGATGACCACGAGGAACGCATTAATCAATTTGAACCTGTGCTGGCGCGTGGGGTAGTTGGAGATATCACGGATGAAGAACTCCTTCTATCAGCGGGGATTGACACCTGTGATACCGTAGTTGTCGCAACGGGTGAAAATCTGGAGTCCAGTGTTCTCGCGGTTATGCACTGCAAGAGTCTAGGAGTGCCGACCGTCATTGCCAAGGTCAAAAGTCATACAGCTAAAAAGGTTCTAGAAAAAATTGGCGCAGACGCAGTCATCTCACCAGAGTTTGAAATGGGGCGCTCATTGGCACAGACCATCCTCTTTCATAACAGCGTAGACGTCTTTCAGCTAGACAAGAATGTATCGATTGTCGAGATGAAAATCCCTCAATCGTGGGTAGGTAAAAGCCTCAGTCAGCTAGATTTACGTGGGCGATACAACCTCAACGTACTTGGCTTTCGTGCCTACGAAAATGCTCCTCTGGATGTCCAATTCGGACCCAATGACCTCTTGCAGGCAGACGCCTACATCATGGCCGTCATTAATAACCAACATCTGGACACCCTAGCTGAACTGAGTGAGTAGGAGAGGAAGGACTACTCTCTTTCCAAATGATTAACGAGTCAATATAAGTATTTTATAAGAGGGATTTAAGAAAAATTTTAACTTTTTCTTAATCCTTTTTAATTTTAGGAGATTATACTAGAGTCATCAAAAAAAAGAAAACTCTAAGGAGAATCCTATGAAATTCAATCCAAATCAGAGATATACTCGTTGGTCAATTCGCCGTCTCAGTGTCGGTGTTGCTTCAGTTGTTGTAGCTAGTGGCTTCTTTGTCCTAGTCGGTCAACCAAGTTCTGCACGTGCTGATATCGTCAATCCGACTCCTGCCCAAGTCGTGCCAGACGCAACTTCGGTGAGTGAAAAGAGCGACTTACCAGCAGAGGCTCTCAAAAAAGCAGTCGATGTAGCTCTTCCTTCAGAACAGTCTGTTCCAACACCTAAAGCAAGTTTGGATACGACAAGCTCTTCAGAAAAAGCGGACGCAACTGCTAAAGAGCCGGCAGTAGCGCCAAAAAAAGAAGTGCAAGCACAACCTGACTCTAAGAAACAAACAGAAGATGCAGTTAAACCTGTGGAAAGTCCTGCGTCTACAGTTTCTGGACAAGACCGTGAAGCCAGTGAAGCGCAACCAGCGACTACTCCAGCTGAAGTGCAAAAAGGTGTGGACAACAACACCAAAGACACAGTAGATGTTCCAGCTAGCTACCTTGACAAAGCCAATTTCCCAGGCCCATTTACAGCTGGTGTCAATCAAGTCATTCCATATGAATTCTTCGCTGGTGACGGCATGTTAACTCGTCTTATCTTGAAAGCATCTGATAAGGCTCCATGGTCAGACAACGGAACAGCTAAAAATCCAGCTCTCCCACCAGTAGAGAAATTAGGTAAAGGCCTCTACTTCTACGAAGTGGATTTAGCAGGCACCCAAGGAAAATCAGATAAAGACCTTCTTGACCTCTTGAAACAAAACGGTACACAAAGCTATAAAGCTACCATCAAGGTGTATGGTGCAAAAGACGGCAAGCCTGACTTAACTAATCTCGTAGCGACTAAAAATTTGGATGTCAACTTGAATGGTTTGACTACCCCAGCTGAAGTGCAAAAAGGTGTGGCTGACAACACCAAAGATACAGTAGATGTCCCAGCTAGCTACCTTGACAAAGCCAATTTCCCAGGTCCATTCACAGCTGGTGTCAACCAAGTCATTCCATACGAATTCTTCGCTGGAGATGGCATGTTGACTCGCCTGATCTTGAAAGCATCCGACAAGGCTCCATGGTCAGACAATGGAACAGCTAAAAATCCAGCTCTCTCACCAGTAGAGAAATTGGGCAAAGGCCTTTACTTCTACGAAGTGGATTTAGTAGGCACCCAAGGAAAATCAGATAAAGAGCTTCTTGACCTTTTGAAACAAAATGGTACGCAAAGTTATAAGGCAACCATCAAAGTGTACGGTGCAAAAGATGGCAAACCTGACTTAACTAATCTGGTAGCGACTAAAGATTTGACTGTTAATTTGAATGACTTGACCACCCCAGCTGAAGTCCAAAAAGGTGTGGCTGACAACACCAAAGATACAGTAGATGTCCCAGCTAGCTACCTTGACAAAGCCAATTTCCCAGGACCATTTACAGCTGGTGTCAATCAAGTCATTCCATATGAATTCTTCGCTGGAGATGGCATGTTGACTCGTCTTATCTTGAAAGCATCTGATAAGGCTCCATGGTCAGACAACGGAACAGCTAAAAATCCTGCTCTCTCACCAGTAGAGAAATTGGGCAAAGGTCTTTACTTCTACGAAGTGGATTTAGCAGGCACCCAAGGCAAATCTGACAAAGAGCTGCTTGATCTCTTGAAACAAAACGGCACTCAAAGTTATAAGGCAACCATCAAAGTGTACGGTGCAAAAGACGGCAAGCCTGACTTAACTAATCTCGTAGCGACTAAAGATTTGACTGTTAATTTGAATGGTTCGACCACACCGACTCAGGTTAAAGACTCTGTTGTTAACAATGTCAAAGACATGATTGATGTTCCAGCTAGCTACCTTGATAAGGCTAAGGTTCCTGGACCTTTCTTGGCCGGCGTCAACCAGGTTATTCCATACGAAGCTTTTGGTGGAGATGGTATGTTGACTCGCCTCTTGTTAAAAGCTTCAGACAAAGCCCCATGGTCTGACAATGGAACAGCGAAGAACCCAGCGCTATTGCCACTTGAAGGCTTGGCTAAAGGTCAATATTTCTACGAAGTGGATTTGAATGGCAATACGGTTGGCAAAGATGGTCAGGCCTTGCTGGATCAACTTCGAGCTAACGGAACACATACATACCTAGCTACTGTTAAAGTCTATGGTTCTAAAGATGGCAAACCTGATTTGACCAATCTGATTGCTACTCGTCAAGTAACGATTCGACTTCGTGGAAAAGAAATGGCGACAATACCATCTCAACAAGGTCAGATGAATACGAAGCCTTCTGAAACAGGCTCTACAGGTATGACTGAGGGTATGATGGGTACAAATCACCATATGTCAGATATGAAAGTAGATCAACCAGCTTCTAGCCCAATGGCTAATATGATGAAAAAAGATGATAAAGCGATGCTACCAAATACTGGGGAAGCTAAAACGGCTACAGCTGGCCTTGGTATCTTTGGTCTAGCCTTGGCAGGTCTTGTTGGACTTTTGGGTTTGACAACCAAACGAGAAGATTAAGATTCAAATCACTTAAACATTAGAGAAAATAGTGTTATACTAAAGCAAGTATAACACTGTTTTTATCAAAGGAGTGTCAGATGAAAAAGACAATTTTGCTGGTTGATGATGAGATAGATATTCTAGATATTCAACACCGCTATCTTATACAGGCAGGTTACGACGTTTTGGTCGCCCATGATGGTAAGGAGGGATTAGAGCTTTTCAGAAAAAAATCTATCGACCTCATTATCACAGATATCATGATGCCCAATATGGATGGCTATGATTTTATCAGTGAAGTTCAGTATATTGCTCCGGATCAACCCTTCCTCTTTACAACTGCTAAGACAAGCGAACAGGATAAGATTTATGGCTTAAGTTTGGGGGCAGATGATTTTATAGTCAAACCCTTTAGCCCGCGCGAATTGGTTTTAAGAGTGAATAATATCTTGCGTCGCCTTAGCCGTGGAGGAGAGACAGAACAGATCGAGTTTGGTGACTTGGTAATCAACCATGTGACTCATGAGGTTCGCATTGGGGAGCAACCATTGGAATTGACAGTAAAATCCTTTGAACTTCTATGGATATTAGCCAGCAATCCTGAGAGAGTCTTTTCAAAGACGGAACTTTACGAGAAGGTATGGCAAGAGGACTATGTGGATGATACCAATACACTCAATGTTCATATCCATGCTTTGAGGCAAGAGTTGACCAAGTATACAAATTCAAATGCTCCTGCTATCAAAACTGTCTGGGGTTTGGGTTATAAGATGGAAAGACCAAGAGGTAGAAAATGAAATTAAAAAACTATATTTTAGTGGGGTATCTAGTGTCGACTCTACTAACGATTTTGGTCGTTTTCTGGGCAGTCCAACGAATGTTGATCGAGAAAAGCGAAGTTTACTTTCTAGTTGGAATGACCTTGATTGCTAGTTTCATTGGCGCTGCAGTGAGCATCTTTCTTTTGTCGCCTGTTTTCTCTTCTCTGAAACATTTGAAAAAACAAGCTCAGGATATAGCCAGTAAGGATTTTAGCACAGAAATTGAAACCAAAGGCCCATTAGAATTTCAAGAGCTGGGCCAGGCTTTTAATGACATGTCCCACAATTTGCAAGCCACCTTTCAATCACTTGATGAGAGCGAGCAAGAAAAGAGAATGATGATTGCGCAGCTCTCTCACGATATTAAAACTCCCATTACCTCCATTCAGGTTACTGTGGAGGGAATTTTAGATGGAGTGATTAAGGAAGAGGAGCGGCTCCACTACTTAGCCACGATTGGTCGGCAAACTGAGCGTCTAAACAAGCTAGTAGAGGAATTGGATGTTTTGACTCTTAACACCCAACCTCAAGATACTGCTGATGAAGAAGTCGAAGAGGTCTTTTTAGATCAGTTGCTGATTGAGTCAATGAGTGAATTTCAACTCCAGATTGAACAAGAGGAGCGAGATGTTTACATTCAAGTATCACCTGAGTCGGCGAAAATCAAGAGCCATTCTGACAAACTTTCTCGCATTCTGGTCAATTTGTTAAACAATGCCTTTAAATATTCAGAACCAGGAACCAGAATCGAGGTTCTTGCCCAATTAACAGAACAAGAGCTGAGAATCAGTGTGAAAGACGAGGGTCAGGGGATCCTTCCTGAGGATTTGGAAAAGATCTTTAAACGACTTTATCGTGTAGAAACTTCGCGCAATATGAAGACAGGTGGGCATGGCTTAGGTCTTGCGATTGCACGCGAACTAGCCCATCAGCTTGGTGGCGAAATCACAGCAGAAAGTCAATATGGCTTAGGAAGCAAGTTTACATTCAGCCTCAAATTGAAATAAAGCTGTAAAATTCCTTTACAAATCTAGCTTTTCATGGTATAATAGCCTTTGTGTGAAATAGCAGCAGGAAAGCATGAAGCTCGTCAACAGGTGTCTTATGACAAGTAACCTTGGCTGTTTAGGCGAAGGGCATCTGCACGAATCAGGGCTTTCTAAGTGACTATTTCCACCGAAATATTATTTATATCAGGAGGACATACACATGTCACGTTATACAGGACCATCTTGGAAACAAGCTCGTCGCCTTGGCCTTTCACTTACAGGTACAGGTAAAGAATTGGCACGTCGTAACTACGTACCAGGACAACACGGACCAAACAACCGTTCTAAATTGTCAGAATACGGTTTGCAATTGGCTGAAAAACAAAAACTTCGTTTCACTTACGGTGTAGGTGAAAAACAATTCCGTAACTTGTTCGTACAAGCTACAAAAATCAAAGGCGGAATTCTAGGTTTCAACTTCATGCTTCTTTTGGAACGTCGTTTGGATAACGTTGTTTACCGTCTTGGCCTTGCGACTACTCGTCGTCAAGCTCGTCAATTCGTAAACCACGGTCACATCCTTGTTGACGGAAAACGCGTTGATATCCCATCATACCGCGTAACTCCAGGTCAAGTGATCTCAGTTCGTGAAAAATCATTGAAAGTTCCAGCAATCCTTGAAGCAGTAGAAGCTACTCTTGGACGTCCAGCATTCGTATCATTCGACGCTGAAAAATTGGAAGGTTCATTGACTCGCTTGCCAGAACGCGACGAAATCAACCCAGAAATCAACGAAGCACTTGTCGTTGAATTCTACAACAAGATGTTGTAATATTTTATTGAATAAGATAGGCTGTAAAGCCTTGAAACTAAGCACTTTAGGCCTCATCCTAGAGTGCTTTTTTTGTTTTTACTACCCTTTTAGTTACCCATAACTAATTTTAGGTATAGTAATAGGGTAGCCCAAAAATGGGGCACCCTTTTTATTTATAAATTGCTGATAGCTGCCTCAAAGATTGAGACGGCTTTTTTTGCTCCCTCTTTGGTAGCATGGACATAAGTATTCAAGGTCATTGAGATATTAGAGTGACCTAGCCTATACTGTAAATCTTTCGCCTCTATGCCAGCGTATAGCATTATTGTAGCGTGAGTATGTCGGAAACCATGGAAACTAATATCAGGAACGCCAGCAGCTTTAAAGTGACCTTGTAGCCTCTTTCTTAGCAAACAAGCGTAGGCGTATTTTGTGGTAAAAGGAGTAAAGACAATCCCCTCAGACCGTCCTAGTTGCCATGACTGGACTTGTTGACGTTTTTTATACTGTTTGAGTAGGGAAACTGTAGCCTTGTCTATGTCAATCTCTCTTAGACCTGCCTTAGATTTAGGCGTGTTTGTTTCCTGGTATCTATTGAGAGTCTTAGATATGCTGATAGTGCCTTTTTTAAGGTCAATATCAGACCACTCAAGAGCTAAAGCCTCACCAATACGGCAACCACTGGCCAGCAATGTTTTATAAAGCACGTAGTCAAAGAAATTCTCATAACTAGACTGATCCAAATCTTCCAGGTAGTCTAAAAACTGTTTTAGTTCCTGATTGCTGAAAAACTTTACCTTATGTTCCTTGTTTTGTTGCTTACGTGGGATAATGACATCTCTAGCAGGATTGTGTTGGATCACTTGCATAGTCACTCCATACTGGAGAATGCGGCGGTTTATATTGTTTAGAAAGCTATAGTTTGCATACGCCCCTTTTTCGCCTTTATTGGCCTTGTCAGCCCACTTATTGACTTGTTGCTGGATAATGGGAGTAGTGAGCTTGTCTAGCTTGTAATCGCCGAATACAGGCAAAATATGAAGCCTTACGATCCCCTCCATGGATTGCTGAGAGTTTGGCTTGATTGTATTCTTATAGCTCTCCCACCATAGAGCGACCAGCTCCCTATAGGTTGTAATAGTTGGCTTTTCCTTTACGCTATATCCATTAGCTGCAAAAGCATTGACAGCCTCCCTAGCTTTGATTTTAACGCCCTTTTTAGTGCTGGCCGTGACCGTAGTCCTAGCCTTTTTCCCTGTAAGCTTATCAACGCCTAAATAAACACTTGCACGGTACACCGTAGTACCGTTTTTCTTTTTGTATTCTGTAATATTCATAGTCATACCTTTCTAACATCAGTAAGCAAGTATGGGATTTAGTCAAGTATTTATGAATATTGTCTTTATGTAGTGCTGAGAGCTACGAAAATAGCCCTATTTTCGTTTGTTTTAGGCGTGATGATAAATTTGTATAGCTGAGCTATAAAATCGCTTAGAGGGCGTTTTATGGGGTTATTTATTGTCAGGAGAAATTAGTCCTACTAGTATTTCATATACAGCAGCTTTTTTCTCTTTTGATAAAAGAGAAAAGCATGAAAGAACAGCAGCCTCTTCAGCTTCTAAGAAAGCTAAGGCCTGATAAAAGTTGTTAAGCCTTTTTGAGGAAGAGTGACTAATATGTTGTTCGCCAAAAAACTTTTCTAAATCCTCCTCTGATAGATTATGTTTGTTCTTTGTCTTACCATCTTTATAAAAATTTACGTAGTATTCAAATATGTTGTTTTCAAGGATTTTGTCACTATTGGGAGGGGTGAGAGATTGGAAGATTGATTTACCAGCTTTTACAGCCTCGTAGTCAGGATCTTGAGAGGAAATAGATACTATTTTCCCCCAATCGTTGGAGTCATCTATTTCTGCTGTATAACCTAATAAATATGGAACAGAAACATTGAAATAATTTGCAATTTTCTCCGCATTTTTCTTTCGTATAGCTGTCTCATCATTTTCCCAGCGTTGTAATGTTCGTAAGTTTATTGATAGGTTTTTAGCTAATTTTTCTTGAGATAATCCTATATTTTCTCTCAATTCTTTAATTCTATTCATACGTAAGATTCTACCTTTCGAGTAAATTATAACCTATTACGGCAAAAAAGGCCATAATAAAATCAAAAAATAACAAAAATAGTTGACATACGTAATTAAATGTCGTATAATTACAACCAAACCACGGCAAAAAAGGCCGTTAGAAAGGGGAAGCGAATGCTAATTACAAATGAGTTAGCTGAAAAGGTACGTGTTAAACGTGCCAAAGCTCAGCAGACTAAGAAGGCTGTAGCTGAGGAATTAGGGATTAAACCACAAACCTATACCAAAGTTGAAAATGGAGACTATGACGCTCCAAAGCGTATCTATGAGGCAGTTATGAACTGGCTAGTAGAAGATTTATAAGATTTCTTACTACCTTTCACTAAAAGAAATCTGATCAACAAAAAAAGCCTTAACCGACGACCAAATCAGCAAGGCTTTTCACTCAAACAACTAAAACCACAAATAGCAAGTATGGGATTTAGTTAGGTATTTATTTAATTATATCACAAAATAGTGATTTGTGCCCAAACGAGAGAGCGCTAACTCTTTAAACTGGTTCTTATTCATGCTTTCAATTTGGCGACTCAGAGTATGAATAAGAGTGGCAGGAAAGGCATTAAAAAGCTGTTAAAACAGGACAAGCCCATCAAGGCAATTACACAAACATAGAAACAGAGGTAAACACCATGGCAGAAACAACATACGAGAATTTAACTAGACGTATAGAAAGAATTAGCTCAGAATTACACCAAGCTGACGAAAATAACGATTTTTCTAGAATATCGCTTATATCAGGACAGGTAAAATCTATCAAAGAAGATTTATCTCGTCTACTTTGGATTGAACTTCCTGAATTGAATGAAAGTCATAAAATCGAGGCAGTCTCTAAAAGCACTACGGGAATGTTTTTCCACCCTGGTATTTTTGAAATGGATGCTATGCGACAAGCATTCTTTAAACGCCAAGCCAAGCACTTTTTTGACAATGAAGCAGAGCAACAGGCGTATATAGAACATGCTGAAAAGGAGTATTTAGAGGCTACTATAACCTTAAAGGATATTCTTTTTAATTCTAAAAACGCTAATCGGAAAGTAAGCAAAGATCATCTTATAGAGCAGTTTGAGGAGGCGATAAAATGAATGAACTAGATTTAACCAATACACAGGCGGTTATCTTTATGGTGGTGTTGATTGGCTTACTGGTTTATCTAAACTACCGAGACCGCAAAAAAAGCGCCCAAATGGAGCGAGAAAGCAAACAGACGATAGAAACACCAAGAGAGGATTTAAACCCTTGCTATGGGTGTTATATTCAACTAGCAGGCAAGCGGAACAATTAGAAAAGGGGTGCAATATGCAACTATTATCAAGAGAGGCAGAGCTTGAGCTCCTGGAGAAAGTGGGAGATCACTTAGAGAAAAGGCTTGAGCTTGAAAAACAGCATAATGATGGCTGGGACTTAATTGCTAGAGCCGATCTACTAAATAAGCTAGGGATCAGCGGGACAACGTTGAATAATTGGGAAAAACATGGCTTAAAGCCTTATCAGTCGCCTTTTGAGAACAGTAAGAAGATTTATTACCGCAAGACCGATATATACAATTTTCTTGCAGTAGATTAGGGAGAATAATGACAAAGAAAAAAGAACAATGGACGCCTACCATCACAAATCTACGCAAGGTAATTGTGGACGGTGTGGAGCAATGGGTGGAATTTGAAACAGAGGGCTATGTCATTCCTCCTGGTCACTCTTATTATGACATCATCAGGGGAATTAACAAGGAGGTGCAACGGAAGAAAAATGGGAAATCGTAGAATGATAAGTAAGACAGTAACCCAAACACAGAGATTTTTGAGGCTGCCACTAGAGGCACAGGCTTTATACTTTCATTTAATTCAAAACTCAGATGATGATGGAGTAGTAGAGGCTTTCCCTGTTGTTAGAATGATAGGGGTTAGTGAGGATAATGTGAGCTTATTGATAGTCAAGGATTTTATCAGGCCGCTTAATAATGAAATGGTTTATTTTATTGTGGATTTTCATGAGCAGAATACTATCAAGAAAGATAGATATAAAAAAAGTGTCTATCATGAGCTATTAGAAACGTTTAAAAGCCAAGGTTTTTATGAAGTGGAGCCCAATGGGTTCCAAAGTGGAAGCCAAACGGAAGCCAATGGGTTCCCCAATATAAGTCAATATAAGTCAAGTCAAGATAATCTAAGTCAATCTAGGTCAAGTCAGAATGACGAGGACGAGCATGAAAATCTAATCTTTGAAAAATTAAAGTCAGCTTTTGGCCAAATGTCAGTTAATGGAACAATGATGGAAGAAGTGAGAGACTTGTTAAAGATCCATGGGCAAGAGCTGCTTATCTATGCCCTTGAGGTAACTATCCTAAATGCTGGTAAGTCAATTAGATATACCAGGTCAATTCTTTCAAACTGGCAAGGGTTAGGACTTAGAACAGTTGAGCAAGTTAAGCAGCATGAGGAGCAACGTCAAAAACTGAAACAGTCACCTAAGCAAGCAGAACCTATTAGTCGTGAGGAATGGCTAAAAACACGAACAGAAGAAAACCCATTTTAGGAGGGTGAGCAATGGAAAATAAATTTGAGCAATATAACAACAGAAAAATTAGTGAAAAGGTATGTGAGGTTCACAAGGTCAATTATTGGCAAATATCAACACCTAAAAGGGGCAGTAAGGAAAGAAGTATACAAGAGTTTTGTCCTGAATGCACAAAGGAACTAATAGAGAGGCAGGATAGGGAGGGAGTAGATAATAGCTTGAATGCTGAGACCTACCTAAAAACCTATAATGTGCTTATGCGAGACAGTACGATCCCTAGGGAGCTTAAAGAGGCTAGCTTTGAGAATTTCATAGTTGAGACAGCCGAGGAAAAGCAACTATTAGCATTTGCTAGGGATCAGGTAGATAAATACCTGGACGGTATGACAGGAAATACCCTATTTACAGGCTCTACAGGCATAGGGAAAAGTCATTTAAGCGTTGCTATTGCTAAGGCTATAAACGAGGGCTACAAGGCCAAAGGAGAGCCTAAAAGCGTGTTATTTGTCAATCTAACAGAAATCCTTAGGCGAGTTAGAGAGAGTTTTAATTCTACTAGCCAAGAGGGCTACTACTCAAGAATGCTGAAAGAGGTTGATTACCTAGTACTTGATGATTTAGGTATAAAATCGGACAACGCTAGTAGTAAAGGTAAATCAGTCTGGGAAGAAGAGTTTATTTTTGATATTCTCAGCAATCGAGATAAAACCATTATTACTACAAATCTAAGCAGCTCAGAGATTGCTAGCTTGTATAGTGAACGAGTGGCCAGCCGTGTCAGAACTGGCTTAGAGGGTAACTTTTTCAAGTCATTTACTATCAAAGATAAGCGATACTCAATCAGTAGCTTAAAGGCTAAAGCCGCTCAAAATTGAGCAGGATTAAAAGGGTGAGAAATTGCAATGTAGTCTTTAATATGATAGAATACAGTTGGATTACCTAGATGATACCATCTAGTGCAAAGTACGGCAGGTAGCTCCTGCCTCGGTCACAGCTGTACAATAATTGTGCAGCTTTTTTCATTACACAAACAAAAAAAGCCCCACGCTCTCAAACTTTGGCGAGTCTGAGCGTGAGGCAGGTAATTACAAGAATGAAACTTAAAAAAGCTCAAAAATGAGTTAAAGTACACTAAAAAGGGTAGTAAAAAGCGTTGAATAGTTGAAAATATCAGTTATATCAACGCTTTAGGACTACTGAGATTACAATAAGTTCATATATTTCAAGTAAAGGAGTAATCAAAATGACAAACTACAAAGAAAAACACCGTTTCAGTTATAAATTTGAAAATACTGAACATGCAAAGGCAAACAAAATAGCTGATGTGGCAAGTATTGCCATTCATGGTTATTTCATGGGTACTGGAGAAAGTCCAGTAACAGAAACAACTATTAGTGGAGATGGGACTATCACAGTAGATTATCAAGGTAGAACAGCAATGGGGGAAGCCCTGAAACGTATCTGTTTAGGTTTTGCTAATTACTATGAACAGGATACAGAGGGAGAGGAGGTTTAGTATGATACAAAAGACAGAACAGCTTAAAGATTTGCTTGATAGAGGCTTTGTATTATTCTCAAAAAATGGTAAAATAGAGGCAGAGGCTCCCCCAACCTTTGGGAGTGTGGCCTTGCATTTTCAAGATGGAAGATTTTCATACTTGCAACGAAGTGAAACAAAAAAATAGAGTCTATCGGAACAACCGGGGGCGCTGATTAAGCTATTTAGCTTTTTCGGTGTCCTTTTTGTTTTGGTGTTAGGAGTGGATATGATACAAAAATCCTTATGGATTGATACGAGCAGAAAAAATAGTTTTAAAAATGGAATACCGTAGCATGACGATACTTGTAAACGATTGAAAGAATTAGAAAGAGGAAAAAGAATGAACAAGAAAACAATTATTACTAAGATGTTAGCATTGAAAGGTGCTATTTCTAACTTATATGGAAAAATCGAAGAAATACAGAATAATCAATTTTTAAGCGCAGAGGGAAAAGAGAATGAACTTGAAACCCTTAAATTCAAATACGAGGCTTGGTATGCTGGTTATTATGATGATCTGAAGAAAATTGCAGACAACCTACTGCCAGATAAAGAGGCTAAGAAAGCTGAAACGGAAGTAAAAGCGTTGACTGATTCTGGTTACCAAGTAGCAGTGCAAAATGCCGTAAAACTTTTTGAAAGTGGTGCTTTGGCCGTATCCACTGGAAAAGCGCTAATAGACCATTACAAAGACGATCGCACAACTTTAGAACTTTTCAGAAATGCTTTAGGAGGTATTTTTGGTAATGGCAATCCAAACAGTGCAGAGTTAGCACAGTATATCCCAGCGGACAATAGCAATCGGACAAAAGACTTGTTGAATAAGTTTGCTAGAGCAGTCGATGAGCTGAATTATGAGAGATTGATGTCTGATCATGGATTTGTAATGCAGAGAGTTGAGGGAGCTATAACTTTCTTAGAATCTGATTACCTAGACGACAACATGGACGCAATACTTTAATCGAGTGTGCAGAGGGGAGAAATCCCCTTTTTGTTAATTAAGTTACATGATAATTTGTAGTAGTGTGCAATTTACCAAACAAATAAATACTACATTAGACGCTTTGATCTTTGAAACAAGCCAGCTATATCAAGGCTTTTGACTGGTTTGAGCGCTCCAAAAAGGGTGAGGTAAGGGTTAGGTTGCGTATTAAAAGAGTACAAGGTTAGTACAAGGTAGCATAGATCAAAAACCCTAAGATTACCCTAAGGTATAGCTGCTTTTTTAGAGCCATAGAATGGTAAGGTTTTGGTAAGGTATCGAACTTTTTCAATGTAAAGGTACAGGAGTTTTCCAATGGTGAGGTTTTGGTGAGGTAGTGGCAAAAAATATGCCTGACAAATTGCAGGATTATGTGTGTTGAACTCCGAGCGAACTCCGAGAAAATAGCTCTTGAACAGAGAACGAACAGAGAAGATTATATAGCTTGAACCTCGAGCGAACGCCGAGAAAGCGGCCATATCCTCCTATCATTTATCAAGCAGATAAGAGCAATAATAACTCTCCTTAACTCCCTGAGAAATGACAAGGAGATAAGAGAGATAAAAACGTCTCTTAGTTGCTTATCAAATGGGACGTAGAATTGACTTGAACCTAGAGCGAAGCTCGAGAAAACGCAAAAAAGCCAGCAAAAAGCTGACTCCTTTTGTGATATGTCTGATAAAACTATTATATCACAAAGGAGGCCGAGGCATGACACCAGAGCAGGTAAAAGAAAAACTAGAGGGCGTTAAGTGGATAAACAAGGAGATCAAAGGATTATATTTGGAATTGGAAGCCCTGGAAGGTGGTATTATCCAAAAGCCAACACTAAGCCATAGCAGGGTGCAGACAAGCAGAGAGAACAAGACAGAAAACAATCTTATAAGTGTTCTGAAGCTAAAAGAGGATACGCTCCAGAGAATTGAGCGACTTACTGAAGAGAGAATGGAAATATCTAGGCTGATCGATAAGCTGGCCAATCCGCTTGAGCGTTCTGTCCTAAGACTTTTTTACTTGAATGATCTTGTAGCTTTGGAAGTCGCTGAAGAAATAGGAAAATCTACCACCACGGTATATAAAATAAAACAGGAAGCTATAGAACACTTGGCAGGTATGGTAAATGGGAATTGATTTAACCTTACCACAGAGACTAGTGTGTATGGGGAGCCCTAAACTCCATATCCCCCTATTTTGCTTTGTTTGGGGCTGGACAACTAAAACACCACGGATAAACTAAAAGCCCTTAGAAACGATTCTAGGGGCTTTTGTGAGATAAAAAAAGAGAGCACACACCCCCCACAGCCGAAGCCTTTAATGTAGGAGGTAGTAACTCTCATTGCTTAGATTATATCCTAAAAAACTTTTAAATACAAGGCTATTGAGATAGTAAGGGTGAAAAAAGAAGTAACCATCATTCCGACCACATAGTGGACAAGGGGAACAAGATTACTTCCTTTGTTTTAATTATACATCTTCTTGATTTTAAAATCAAATAAAGGTGACCCACCGCCTCCACAGCAAGCTGCTTCATGGGCGTTAGACCACCTTTACCTTAAGCTAATTATAACTCAAAAAAATTTCTAGCACAAGTATAATCCAAGGTTAGCAATTATAAAAATAGAGGTGTCCCACCTCCTACTGCAGAATGAACTGTTTCAAGGGGAGATGGAAAACCTCTATCCGTTAATTTAATTATAGCCTAAAAAACTAACTGACGCAAGAGTATGAAAGGCCTATCCTTTGGGGTAATCGAAACAGTAAAAGGAACTGACTTAGGCGCCGACCTAAAATAGGCCATTGGGTGCCAAACCAGTTCCTTTATTTATTTAAGTGTACAACATTTTTACAAAAAAAGCAAAGTAGCAGGTTAGTCTAATAGAGTGGGTGCTTGTTGTACTTTTGCAAGTAAGGCATGCTATAATTTATTTATCAGGAGGAGTGGGCGATGAAATACAGTCAACAAGTATTAGACATGCTAGAACAAGCGATCAGTGGTCAGATTGATAATTTTTGGGATTTTTCCTTTAAGTTTAACTCCCTTTTTGGAGAAGATGAGGATTTTGCTGATGCTTGGGACAATGAAAACCCTGAAATGTTTGACGCTCTCAATGATTTTGAGCTGATGATGTTCTTAGAGGAACATGACCCAAGTGATAAGCAAGGATTTATCAATTTCCTAACACCTTACTACAGAAAGGCAAAACAGTTAGTAAATCATAGCGCATAGAACAATCTAGGCCTTAGACAGAAAAGTAAAATAAAAAGCACCTTTGACAGGTGCAATTTACTTGCTTACTGAACTCATCAATTTAAGTCCCCTTTTTGTTACCCTTTATGTTTTCTCAGCTTATTTGAATTTAATAGTTTTTGAGAAAATCAAGTTAGATTTAGAGCAGGCTTAGGCCTACTTTTCTCTATCTAAATCTAGCAAGATAACAAGATGCTTTAATTTTAAGAAATATCTTACAGAAAGCCTACAACAGTGGGCTTTTTGCTTTGTCTTGAAAAACTATAAAACACTTCTTAACTGTGAAGGGGGATAAAAAAATTCCCTGCAAATTGAAATTGCAAGGAACTTTTGTTAATGGTAATGGGCAAGCCAGGCGGAATACTTTTTCCCAAGCCAAAGAGCAAAGAGGAGATTGATGACGACGATGCCTGAACCGACTAGTGAAAATAGGAAAAATTCGCTGGTCGAAACCCGCCACAAATGCACGATGTCTGTAATCAAATAAGCACTGATAGGAAAACAAAGGGTAGAAGTGATCAGAGCAGGAATATATTTGCGAAGAAAGATTGATTGTCCAATATGGAGAAAGAGATGAAGTGCAAAGGCCACAAATCCTCCTAACCAAACTAATTCGAGCGCTCTAGATTGAGTAAAATAGGCTAACAAAGTGATGAATAAGACAAGAATAAACTCCTCAAAAACAGCAAGGGCAAATCCCTCTGTTGTAACTCCTTTGTGGATCTTGAGAATAGCTGGAGCCTTTTGGACCAGCAAGGTTTCGTTGAGATGAATCCAAGGGACAAGACCGATAATTTCTTCCATGTCGTGAAAGATAAAGAGTAGAGGGAACATCCAAAGATAAAATGCCATAAATCTCTCCTGAAAAGCTATAGATCGCTAACCAATAAAGCAAAAAACGCCCAGTAAGGCGTTTTGAGGTAGGTGTGCTTATTTAACCTCTGTAAACACAACGTGTTTGCGAAGTTTTGGTGAGTATTTCTTCAATTGAAGACGGTCTGGAGTGTTACGTTTGTTTTTAGAAGTAAGGTACAAGCGTTCACCAGATTCTTTGTGTTCAAGTGTAATATTTACGCGCATGGTATCTCCCTTCTATTATTCAGCTGATGCAGCCTTAGCGATTTTACGTCCTTTGTAGTATCCTTTAAGTGATACGCGGTGAGAACGTGAGTAATCTCCAGTAGTTTCGTCAAAGTTTACAGATGGAGCTGTTACTTTGTAGTGTGTACGACGTTTGTTTTTCTTCGCTTTTGAAGTGCGACGTGCAGGTACTGCCATTTTGTTTTCTCCTTAGGTATTTAAATTCGATTCAATCTACTGATTTTCATCAACCATACTAGGATAACACATTTTTTTTGTAAAGTAAAGTTACTTGACAAAAAAAGATGAAAAAATTAGAAGGCTATTAATCGAAATTTTCTGAAAATTCAAGAATTTTATTCTGTTCTTCATGCGGAAATTGTGCTATAATAGTAAAAACTGAAACGGGAGGGATAAGATGACTGAATTAGATAAACGTCACCGCAGTAGCATTTATGACAGCATGGTTAAATCACCTAACCGTGCTATGCTTCGTGCGACTGGTATGACAGATAAGGATTTTGAAACACCGATTGTGGGAGTGATTTCGACTTGGGCGGAAAATACACCATGTAACATCCACTTGCATGATTTCGGGAAATTGGCTAAAGAGGGTGTCAAATCTGCAGGTGCTTGGCCTGTTCAGTTTGGGACCATTACCGTAGCGGACGGGATTGCCATGGGAACGCCTGGTATGCGCTTCTCTCTAACATCTCGTGATATCATTGCGGACTCCATCGAGGCGGCGATGGGTGGTCACAACGTTGATGCCTTTGTCGCCATCGGTGGTTGTGACAAGAACATGCCTGGTTCTATGATTGCTATTGCTAATATGGATATCCCGGCTATTTTCGCCTATGGAGGAACTATTGCACCGGGAAATCTTGATGGCAAAGACATTGACTTGGTTTCTGTCTTTGAGGGTATCGGAAAATGGAACCACGGTGACATGACAGCTGAGGACGTGAAGCGTCTCGAATGTAATGCCTGCCCTGGCCCTGGTGGCTGTGGTGGTATGTATACAGCTAATACTATGGCGACTGCTATTGAAGTTCTCGGTATGAGTTTGCCAGGATCTTCATCTCACCCAGCTGAATCAGCTGACAAGAAAGAAGATATCGAAGCAGCAGGACGAGCTGTTGTCAAGATGCTGGAACTTGGTCTCAAACCATCAGATATCTTGACTCGTGAAGCCTTTGAAGATGCCATTACAGTAACCATGGCTCTCGGTGGTTCTACAAATGCCACTCTTCACTTACTTGCCATTGCCCATGCGGCTAATGTTGATTTGTCACTTGAGGACTTCAATACGATCCAAGAACGTGTGCCTCACTTGGCCGACTTGAAACCATCTGGTCAGTATGTCTTCCAAGACCTCTACGAAGTCGGTGGAGTACCTGCGGTTATGAAGTACTTGCTGGCAAATGGTTTCCTTCATGGCGACCGCATTACATGTACTGGTAAGACAGTCGCTGAAAACTTGGCTGACTTTGCAGACCTCACTCCAGGTCAAAAGGTCATTATGCCACTTGAAAATCCAAAACGTGCAGATGGTCCGCTTATCATCTTGAACGGGAACCTTGCTCCTGATGGTGCGGTTGCCAAGGTATCAGGTGTGAAAGTGCGTCGTCACGTTGGACCAGCTAAGGTCTTTGACTCAGAAGAAGACGCTATCCAAGCTGTCTTGACAGATGAAATCGTTGATGGCGATGTAGTCGTTGTCCGTTTTGTTGGACCGAAGGGTGGTCCAGGTATGCCTGAGATGCTGTCACTTTCATCCATGATCGTTGGTAAAGGTCAAGGAGACAAGGTTGCCCTCTTGACAGACGGACGCTTCTCTGGTGGTACTTATGGTCTGGTTGTTGGACATATCGCCCCTGAAGCTCAGGATGGTGGACCGATTGCCTACCTCCGTACAGGCGATATTGTTACAGTTGACCAAGATACCAAAGAAATTTCCATGGCCGTATCCGAAGAAGAACTTGAAAAACGCAAGGCAGAAACAACCTTGCCACCACTTTACAGCCGTGGTGTCCTTGGTAAATATGCCCACATCGTATCATCCGCTTCACGCGGAGCCGTGACAGACTTCTGGAATATGGACAAGTCAGGCAAAAAATAAACTTAAAAAGCAAGCCAATCTCGGCTTGCTTCTTTTCATCTTCAAAAGTGATTTGCCTCATTAACGAGGTGGGAGGCCTAGGGCAATACGGCCGTAGCGACTAATTCGTGTAATCTTCCAAGCGGGTGACCAAGTGACTTCAACCTTGACATCTTCGATACCCTCGATTTGTTTCAGACCTGCGACGATTTCGATAGGCAGGCTTTCGGCGCAATCACAGGCAGTGTCGGTGAAGGTCATGACAATCTTGCAAAGACCTGTTTCATCCAGATTGATTTCATAAATCAAGCCCAGATTGTAAACATCCAATTCCACATCTGTATCAAAAACCTTCTCTAGTTTTTCGATAATTTGGTCTTGTAAGGCCAAAGCGCGGTCATTGATTTTGATATCGTCTCTCATAACAGTCCCTCCACGTGATAAATATCCTCTATTTTCTCATAATTCTGACAATTTAGCAAGTTTTTGATGAATTTTCTGAAAAATATGATAAAATGAAGAAAATATGGAATCAAGGGGAAGTCTATGGAGCAGATTGGAAAAGTCTTTAGACAATTACGAGAGTCAAGAAATATCTCGCTGAGACAAGCAACTGGGGGACAATTTTCGTCGTCCATGTTGTCCCGATTTGAAACAGGTCAGAGTGAACTTTCGGTGGGAAAGTTTCTGTTTGCCCTAGAAAATATATCTGCGAGTGTAGAGGAAATCCTCTTTCTGGCGAGAGGTTTTCAGTATGATACAGACTCTGAGTTGAGAAAAGAAATCACAGATATCTTGGATCCAAAGAACATAGCACCTCTCGAGGACTTGTATCGTAAGGAGTATCAAAAGCATGCCGATTCTCAAAATAAACAGAAACATATTCTAAATGCCATTATAATTAAGTCTTATATGAAGAGCATGGATGAAACGGTAGAGTTAACAACAGAGGAAGGGAAAGTCCTTCATGATTACCTGTTTTCTACCGAGATTTGGGGAATCTATGAACTCAATTTGTTCTCAGTTAGTTCCCCACTCTTATCTATTCCTCTTTTTACTAGATATGTACGAGAAATGGTCCGCAAATCTGATTTTCTAATGGAAATGTCTGGTAATCGCAACCTTTTTCACACCATGCTATTGAATGGTTTTTTAGCCAGCATTGAGTGTGAAGAATTTACCAATGCCTATTATTTTAAACGTGTTATCGAAGAGCATTTCTACAAGGAAAACGAGACCTATTTCCGAATTGTCTATTTGTGGGCGAAAGGTCTCCTTGATAGCAAGCAAGGCAGAGTTAAGGAAGGACAAAAAAAGATGGAGGATGCAGTTCGTATTTTTGAGATACTTGGGTGTAACAAATCTGCTGAATACTATAGAAACACGCCCGATTGTTGAATATCTGCAAACCAAGAAAAAAAATTTGAAATTTGAAGCGATAGAACTCTTGCCCTCTCTCAGGTCATTACAAAAGTTCTATCGTTTTTTCTTATTTTCTGTGTTGCATATATTCAAAAGTTCTCCATCTCAAATTTCTAAGTGCTATACTATAGTCATACTTCATATAGGGATTAGAACAAGAAGGGAGATTATATATGAAATTATTGTTTAGAAATCAAGCTTATCGACTGTTGACTTTGTCACGATTCTTCAATGCTTTTGGTGCTTCGATTTTTAACCTGGTATTTATCGTCTATGCATCGACCTTGCCACAAGCATCTTTTGCGGTTGCTGTAGCAAATATTGTGATGATTCTTCCGACTCTCTTTACAGTTTTTGTAGGGATTCGGGCAGATTACACGAGGGACAAGGTCAAATGGATGACCTATAGCGGTTTGTTTCAGGCTCTTCTCTTTTTCCTAGCAGCTTTGGTACTTGGTCAAGCCAGTCTCTTTGCCTTTTCCAGCCTATGTTTGATCAATGTCATCAGTGATGTGATCAGTGATTTTGCAGGTGGCTTGCGCATGCCTCTTATTAAGGAAAAAGTGGCTGAAAATGATCTGATGGAGGCTTATTCTTTTTCCCAGTTTATCACCTATATTTCAGCTATTGGTGGTCAAGCTTTCGGAGTCTGGCTCTTAGGTCTATCGGTCAATAATTTTTCTCTCGTTGCGGGAATCAATGCCTATTTTTTCCTAGTATCAGCCGTGATTCTCTTTTTAGGAAAAAGCAAATTAAGCCTGTCAATTTCATCTGCTGGTGGTGAAATCCTAAAAAATGAGAAGCTTTCTATCAAAGAGCAGTTCCTAACAATTTACCGAAATTTACGTCTCGTTTTTCTTAAAAGTGGTCAGAAAAACTTTGGTTTCATGATCTTTGCTGTCTTGCTTATCAATGCTTTGGGTGGCGCTTTAGGAAGCATTTATAACATCTTCTTTTTGAGTCATTCTCTCTTGAATTTTTCTTACACAGAGGCACTATTTATCGAGCAAGTCTGTGTTTTATTAGCTATCATCATCAGTAGCCTTACGGGCAATGATTATTTTGGGAAGCAGTCCCTGCCTAGATTGATGATGTGGGCGACATTAGGAGTCAGTCTAGTTGGTCTGGCTAACTTATTCAATCAAGTCGTGCTTGGTTTGCTATTCCTCTTTTTAACCTTGTATGTGTCTGGTAAAGTGTCCCCAAAGATTAGTGCCATGCTCATGAAAAATCTAGCTCCAGATGTTCTAGCTCGTACCAGTAATTTTTTGGGTTTATTGTTTACCTTATCAGTACCTCTTGGTACAGCCTGTTTTTCACTGGTAGCCGTATGGAATATGCAGTTGACTTGGATCTTATTTGTTGGTCTTTCTTTGCTGGCTATCCTTTTGACAAGTCTGAATCTCAAAAATGATATGTAAATCCTAATTTTTTTCTCACTGTTTTAATCCTTCTATTTATGGTAAAATAAGACTATTAAGTTTAAAGAGGATTCCCTATGAAATTACAAAAACCAAAAGGAACGCAGGATATCTTGCCTGCTGAGTCTGCCAAGTGGCAGTATGTTGAGGGCTTTGCCCGTGAAATTTTCAAGCGCTATAACTATGCAGAAGTGCGCACGCCTATTTTTGAGCATTACGAGGTTATCAGTCGCTCTGTCGGAGATACAACGGATATCGTAACCAAGGAAATGTACGATTTCTATGACAAGGGTGACCGCCATATCACCCTTCGTCCAGAAGGAACTGCGCCCGTTGTCCGTTCCTATGTGGAAAATAAACTCTTCGCCCCAGAAGTGCAAAAGCCAAGTAAGTTCTACTACATGGGCCCTATGTTCCGCTATGAGCGTCCACAGGCAGGTCGTTTGCGTCAGTTCCACCAGATTGGTGTCGAGTGCTTTGGCTCTAGCAATCCAGCTACCGATGTGGAAACAATCGCTATGGCAGCTCATTTCTTGAAAGAAATTGGCATTCAAGGTGTCAAACTGCATCTTAACACTCTTGGAAATCCTGAGAGTCGTGCGGCCTATCGTCAAGCCTTGATTGATTATTTGACACCGCTCAAGGAGACCTTGTCTAAGGATAGCCAACGTCGCTTGGAGGAAAATCCTCTTCGTGTCTTGGACTCTAAGGAAAAAGAAGACAAGGTGGCAGTAGAGAATGCGCCGTCTATCTTGGATTTCCTTGATGAAGAAAGTCAAGCTCATTTTGATGCCGTCCGTCAGATGTTGGAAAATCTGGGTGTAGACTATATCATCGATACCAATATGGTGCGTGGTCTGGACTACTACAACCACACCATTTTCGAGTTTATCACTGAGATCGAGGGCAATGACTTGACTGTCTGTGCGGGTGGTCGTTACGATGGTTTGGTTGCTTACTTTGGTGGTCCTGAAACCGCTGGATTTGGTTTTGGACTTGGTGTAGAGCGCCTGCTTCTCATTCTTGAAAAGCAAGGTGTGGCCCTCCCTATCGAAAATGCCCTAGATGTTTATATCGCAGTCTTGGGTGAAGGAGCAAATGTTAAGGCTTTGGAATTGGTACAAGCCCTTCGCCAACAAGGATTCAAAGCAGAGCGTGATTACCTTAACCGTAAACTCAAAGCTCAGTTCAAGTCAGCCGATGTCTTTGCGGCTAAGACCCTCATCACCCTAGGAGAAAGTGAAGTCGAAAGCGGACAAGTGACGGTCAAAAACAACCAAACACGAGAAGAAGTGGAAGTTACGCTCGATACAATCAGCCAAAACTTCTCAGAAATCTTTGAAAAATTAGGATTTTAATGACAGACAAACTGGTCAGGATCTTGTTCCTGACTTTTTTCTTTTGCAAAATGACAAAAATCATAAACTTTTTGACAAATATAATTGTCAAAAAGAAAAAGATGTGTTACAATGTAAGCAAGTTAAGAGTAAAGGAGAAGGGAATGCTAAAAAATCGTCTAAAAGAACTTCGGGCTCGCGATGGTCTCAATCAGACCGAACTTGCCAAGCTAGCAGGGGTCTCTCGACAGACTATCAGTCTGCTAGAGAGGGATGAATATACCCCGTCAGTTGTGATCGCCCTGAAGATTTCACAGATATTCAATGAACCAGTCGAGTCGGTATTTCGTATAGAGGAGGACGAGTGATGAACAAGTATAAAGTAATGTATTATCTGAGTGTTGTTGTCCTTGTTGTGAATGCTTTCGCTATGATTGGAACATTATTCGGTTGGTTTTATTTTGTTGAAAGTAAGTATTTGTTTTGGATTAATTTAGTCCTCTTGTCCATTTTCAATTGGTTAAAGAAGAAGGAGAAAAATGATGAACAAGTATAAAGTGATCTATTATGTAGTTGCCATAGCTCTATTAGTCAGTGTGTTTCTACTGATTGGGATGGACCTAGGCTGGTTTAATCTGTATCAAAGTGACCAATTTATTTGGGCCTACTTTGCTCTCATCCCAGTAGTTGACTGGATTGAAAAGAAATTCAAAAATCTAGCAAGTGAAAAAGGAGAATGAATATGAAAAAGTTTTTAGCAGGTTTTCAAGTCGATACTGAGCACAAAGAACTTGCGGGTGTTTGTGCAGGTTTAGGAAATTATTTTAACATTCAAGCCAATATCGTTCGTTTGGTGACAGTCTTGCTGTTTCTCTCTTCGACAGAGATTGGGATTATAACAGTAACTCTCTATGCCTATCTAGCAGGTTGGCTTGGCAATGAACCCTTGGGAGATGGAGCAAAAAAAGCTAGAAACCAAGCTATTCTCTTGTTTGCTGTTTGTTTGATTTTAGTATCACTTGGAACAGAGGGCTTGACAGCTATTTATGAATCAGGTAAAGTGTTTGGTCAGTGGTTAGTTGGATTGGTTTAGTTTAGAAAGAGTATGAATATGAAAAAGAAACGTGGATTGTTATTTTTAATGGCTGTTATCTTGGGAGGCTTCTTGGGCATGTTTGCAGGGATGTTTAAGGCCTATACCGAAAACTATGGAAGCATTTTAGATGTCAAAACCGTGATTCCATGGCTATCAGCTATTTGTTTACTATTAGGTTTCGTTGGCATTGTTTTGACGTTCAATTTCTTAAAGAAAAGCAGAACATTTCACTCCTTGTACAAAGAGGAAACGGATGATGATTTGAATGAAACCTATTATGTGCAAATGTATCGTAATCTTGAGTTTGGAACCATTACTTCTAATATTACAAGTGTAGCGATTTTATTGCCTCTTGTCATCTCAGGTAGTGAAGTAATTGTACTCGATGTAAGCCGTATAACATTTTCCCTTTCTTTTTTGGCATTAGTGCTGTTCTTGCAGAGTCAAAAATATCTTTCTAAAACAATTGCGATTGTTCGTCAGTTTGATTTGGCTCTTTTCTCTACACCAAAGGATGTCTTGAACTATATTAATTCTTATGATGAAGGGGAGCGTCAGGCTAATTTGGAACAGAGTTTTCGAATTTTATTCCAATTAAATCAGTATGTCTTACCAGGCTTATATATTTTTCTTTTTATCATTTCTTTTTTGACAGGAGAGATTCAGCTACTGGGCTTCTTGCTTGTAGGAGCGATCCATATTTATATCAATGTGATGCAATTACCTATGGTAAAACGTTATTTCAAATAGGAGTCTTTTATGAAATTACTTAAAAATCTTGGCTGGTTTCTTCTAGCTGTTCTATCCTTTTTCTTTGGCTATGGTCTGGTTCAGAGTATGGCTTTATCAGCTCTTGGACTAGGGGCTTCAATCTTTGGAGTTTTGCCACTCTATATCGCCCTGTCAGGAGCCTATGTTTATGGAGTTTACAGGTGGTATCAGACAGAAAAAGTTATCATCCAGACGACGGCTTTTAATCGTTTCATTTGGTTACCAACCATGGTTTTGCTAGTGGCGATTACAGCCCAGTTCTTTTTGCCAGATGATCCGTCGGCCAATCAACAGATTGTATCACAATTGACACTAGCTCAGCCTGTCTTTGGTTTCTTTATGGTGGTGGTCTTTGCTCCTCTGACGGAAGAACTCATCTTTAGAGGGATGTTGGCGCGCTATCTCTTTCCTAAACAGAATAACAGCAAACAGACAGCTCTATTTCTCCTCGTATCAAGTGTGCTTTTTGCCTTGATTCATTTTCCAGGAACTTTGCAACAGTTTTTAGTTTATGCCAGTCTGGGATTGAGTTTGGGTCTGGCTTATGTGAGTCGAAAAGGTCTTCTTTATAGCATTTCTTTACACGCTTTGAATAATTTAATCGGCTTTTTGATGATACTCGTGCTATAATAGAGTCAGGAGGTCACATGAAACGAGTAATTTTATTAGCAGTGATACAGGCGGTCGTTCTCTTCTTTATCATCGGGGCACTTGCCTATGCCTTTAAAGGCGACTTCTTTTACAACTATCTAGCAGTTGTCTTTGCGCCTATTGCAGGAATCTTACGTTTTGCGACAGCTTATGCGACGGAGATTGTTCTACCTAAAAAGGCAGCTGAGATTGCTGAAAAGCGTAAAAAAGGTTAAAAATCATATTTAGGGAATCCGATGACGTTTTCATCGGATTTTTTGTCTGTTCGTTTTGATTTCTAAAGACAATCAAACTTTTCTGCTGATTTTCATGAAGAGCCTGCGCTTTTATGGTAAAATAGTAACAGAATAAAAGAGGAGAGAAGAAATGAAACGTAGTATGTATGCTGGTCGTGTTCGTGAGGAACACATCGGACAAGAAATTACCTTGAAAGGATGGGTTGGTCGTCGTCGTGACTTGGGTGGTTTGATCTTTATCGACCTTCGTGACCGTGAAGGGATCATGCAGTTGGTTATCAACCCTGAAAAAGTATCTGCAGAGGTCATGGAAACAGCTGAAAGTCTTCGTAGCGAATTTGTCATTGAGGTAACTGGACAAGTTGCTGCGCGTGAACAGGCAAATGATAAATTGGCGACTGGTGCGGTTGAGTTGAATGTGACAGCTCTTACTGTGCTGAATACAGCCAAAACAACACCTTTTGAAATTAAGGATGGGATTGAGGCCAATGACGATACACGTTTGCGTTACCGTTACCTTGACCTTCGTCGTCCAGAAATGCTAGAAAACCTTAAGCTTCGTGCTAAGGTGACCCACTCTATCCGTAACTACTTGGATGAGTTGGAGTTTATCGATGTGGAAACACCCTTCCTTTCTAAGTCAACACCAGAAGGGGCGCGTGACTATTTGGTGCCATCTCGTGTCAATAAAGGGCATTTCTACGCGCTTCCTCAAAGTCCACAGATCACCAAGCAATTGTTGATGAATGCTGGTTTTGACCGTTACTACCAAATCGTCAAATGTTTCCGTGACGAAGACTTGCGTGGTGACCGTCAGCCTGAGTTTACCCAGGTCGACTTGGAAACGTCTTTCCTTACGGAGCAAGAGATCCAAGACATCACAGAAGGCTTGATTGCGCGCGTGATGAAAGAAACAAAAGGCATCGACGTGACGCTTCCATTTCCTCGTATGAAGTATGATGATGCGATGGCTCTTTACGGTTCTGACAAACCGGATACCCGTTTTGACATGTTGCTTCAGGACTTGACAGAAGTGGTCAAAGGTGTTGATTTCAAAGTCTTCTCAGAAGCACCTGCTGTTAAAGCCATTGTGGTCAAAGGGGCTGCAGATAACTACTCACGTAAAGACATCGACAAGATGACCGAAGTAGCCAAGCAGTACGGTGCCAAAGGTCTTGCTTGGGTCAAGGTGGTTGATGGAGAATTAAGCGGACCAGTTGCCAAATTCTTGACTGATATCCAAGCAAAATTGACAGCAGTGCTTGGTCTTGAAGATAAGGACTTGGTTCTCTTTGTGGCGGATACGCTTGAGGTAGCCAATGCAACACTAGGTGCCCTTCGTGGACGTATCGCCAAAGAGCTTGACTTGATTGATAACGATAAATTCAACTTCCTTTGGGTGATTGATTGGCCAATGTTTGAATGGTCTGAAGAAGAAGGCCGCTACATGAGTGCCCACCATCCATTTACCCTTCCACAGGAAGAAACAGCCCACGAATTAGAAGGTAATTTGGCTAAGGTTCGTGCCATTGCTTACGATATCGTCTTGAACGGTTATGAGCTTGGTGGTGGTAGTCTTCGTATCAACCAAAAAGACCTTCAAGAACGCATGTTCAAAGCACTTGGTTTTTCAGCTGAAGAAGCAAATGACCAGTTTGGTTTCCTTCTTGAAGCCATGGACTATGGTTTCCCACCACACGGTGGTTTAGCTATCGGTCTTGACCGCTTTGTGATGCTCTTAGCAGGAGAAGAAAATATTCGTGAAGTCATTGCCTTTCCTAAGAACAATAAGGCAACCGACCCAATGACACAAGCTCCATCAACAGTCGCTCTCAAACAACTAGAGGAACTCAGCTTACAAGTAGAAGAAGATGAAACAAGCAAAACGAATTAAGCGGTGGCGCTATTATCTGCGCCGCTTTGCTTATCAGATAAAAATCTTACGAGTTTTACAAAGTATCTCTCGGGAAAAATATGATGAGAAAGTATCGGCTTCTCTGGTTTATGGCTTTCTGTCAGCAGTAGCAGTCAATTTCTTTTTTCAACCAGGACACGTTTACTCCAGTGGCGCGACGGGTCTAGCACAGATTATCTCTGCCTTGAGTAATCACTGGTTTGGTTTTTACATTCCGATATCGCTAACCTTTTATGCTATCAATTTTCCGTTGATGATTTTGGCTTGGTATCAGATTGGGCATAAGTTTACAATCTTTACCTTTATCACGGTATCCATGAGTTCCCTCTTTATCCAGTTTGTGCCCGTTGTGACGCTGACAGAGGATCCCATTATCAATGCTCTCTTTGGGGGTGTTGTCATGGGCTTGGGGATTGGTTTTGCGCTCCGTAACAATATTTCTAGCGGAGGTACAGATATCGTCAGTCTGACCATTCGCAAGAAAACGGGGAAGAATGTCGGTAGTATTTCTTTCCTGGTAAATGGAACCATCATGCTGATAGCAGGTTTGACCTTTGGTTGGAAATACGCCCTCTACTCCATGATTACCATTTTTGTATCCAGTCGTGTGACAGATGCGGTCTTTACCAAGCAAAAGCGGATGCAGGCTATGATTGTGACCAGTAATCCTGACAAGGTAATCGAAAAAATCCATAAAAAATTGCACCGCGGAGCTACTATGATCCACGATGCGGAAGGAACCTATAATCATGAGAGAAAAGCAGTCTTGATTACGGTTATCACGCGAGCAGAGTTTAATGATTTTAAACACATCATGAAACAAGTCGATCCGACAGCTTTCGTCTCTGTATCCGAAAATGTCCACATCTTAGGACGATTCGTAGAAACAGACAATTAGACATGCAAAAACCAGCTTTGGAGCTGGTTTTTATTTTTCAATAATTTTGTGGGCAATCAACTGACGGTAACAAATCTGTCTATTATTTTTCGCGTCATTGATAATCTGCAAAATCGTTTCAAATGATGTTCGCCCAAGTTCCAGACTATTGATATCGACATAGGCTACTAGGTCGAGTCGTGGATTGACAGAGTCGAAACTCAAGACAGGAACATTTAACTGATGCTTACTAATGTAGTCGCAAACCCCTTCAGCCAAGAGGCTGTCGGTTGTGATGATAGCATCAATCTGCGGATCATGCTTAAATAGGAGTTTGCTGAATTGATAACCTTTTTCTTCTAGAAATTCATTTGCAAAGTAGGTCAGGTTGGTATCAATTGGAAGTTGATGTTGTTTGAGTGCCAATTCGTAACCTTTTAGACGATCTTGTGTAACGAAAAGTTTCTTGGTTCCTCCGATAAAGGCAATTCTGCTGCAGCCCTTTTTGATGAAATACTCTGTCGCATCAAAGCCGGCTTGGACATTATCATTGTCGACAAGTGGGATAAAGGGTGAAGTGGATTTTCCGAGAATGAGGAAAGGGAACTGCTCATCAGCTACTAGCTTCACTAGTGGATCTTCTTCCTGAGCGTAGAGGAAAATCAAACCGTCAACACGTTTCCCATAGACCATTTGCGAGATGGCATTGAGACGTTCTTTCTCATCTTTCCCTGTTGCAATCTGAATAGCATAGTGGTTCTCAGATGCGACTTGGGCGATCCCTCGTAGGACAGATGGGAAGAAAGGATTTTGGTAGAAGGCATCCGAGTCGTCAGGCAATACCAGACCGATAACCTGAGTATAGCTACTTACCAAGCTACGAGCATTGAGATTGGGATGGTAGTTGAGTTCCTTCATAGCCTTGCGAACTCGTTTTTTGGTTTCATCGCTAATCGTTGATTTGTTTTGAATAACGCGGGTTACGGTTGAAGGTGAGACACCTGCAGCCTTGGCCACATCTTTAATCGTAACGGGCATAAAAATCTCCTATTTATGATAATCTGGATCGCGGTAATGTGTTTTATAAAAGATGGCAACCAGATAAAGAACAAAAAGAATGTTTTGTACAGTGATAAGGGTTGTCATATTTTGGCCAAAAAGTCCCAAAATAAGCGTAATCAAAGTTGGTAATCCTAAACAGTTCAAGATAAAATGATAGCACTCTTTAAAGGTCCTAAATGAAAAGAGGCGTGATTTTTTGGTGATATAAAGGAGAAGACTAGCTCCAAGAGAGACAATGAAGAAATTCAATCCGAAGAGGAAGCTAGCACCGAGAACTAGGAAGAGACTGATATAGACCCGATTTTGTTGGTACCAGTCTTTAGAAATAGCCTGGGTCAAACTTTCCTTGCTCTGGAAACTCTCCGTTTGAATCGCGTGGTAGTGAATGCGGGTCAGTTCCTTGCTTTCCTTGCTGATGATGAGCTCTTCAGTATCAAAATGAAGTTGCAAATCCTTTGGCAATTCTTTGCTTGGACTTGGACCAATCAAAAGAGAAGGCTGCTGATTCTTAGTGCCTGAGTAGTTCAGCTTTCCATCTACAATTTGTGCATTCTCTGACAAGTCCATGATGGCTTCATCTGTCAGTGGAGTGTAGACATTATCGATAAAAGTATCCAGTGGATAGGTTTCCTGTGAGCTATTTTGAATGGCAATCGGAACCATAGACAAACTGATGAGGAAAATGCTTGTAAAGAGAAGCTGAAACCAGTTGAGTCCGAAACGTTTTGACAGGGGCTTACGGAATCCCCAGATACTAGTAAAATACGAGAATGGATATGGAAGCATAGGCATCTTTCTATAAGTGTTTTCTATATGAGTAATATTATATAGAGAAATGTACTTTATTTCAAGTCTAGGAGATAAATTGCTTGTTGCAAGAATATTATTTACAGTAACAATCGCTAATACTCAATGAAAATCAAAGAGCAAACTAGGAAGCTAGCCGCAGGTTGCTCAAAGCACAGCTTTGAGGTTGCAGATGGAAGCTGACGTGGTTTGAATTTGATAGTATAAAATGAAAAAGGGTGGCGGGGATAAATTATCCCTTGTCGCCACCACTTGTAAGTCCTGAAACAAAGTTCTTTTGTAGGAAGAAGAAGAGAATACAGATTGGAAGGGCGATGAGGATAGCACCTGCTGAGAAGTAGGCAATCTTCATGTTTTTCACGTTGTTAACGAAGGTTTGGAGACCGACGGCAACAGTAAAGTATTCTTTCTCACGAAGCAAGAAACTAGAGAGAATGTAGTCTCCGAAAGGTCCCATGAAGGCCCATAGAGCTTGTACAGCCACCATTGGGCGAACGAGTGGGAGAACAATTTGCCAGAAGCGACGGAAGTGTCCTGCACCATCTAGTTTTGCAGATTCGTCTAGAGACATTGGCACAGTATCGAAGTAGCCTTTCATGAGCCAAGCGTTCATCGGGATACCTCCACCGACGTAGAGGAAGATGAGGAACCAGCTATGGTTAAGGGCGTTCAACATAAGGGCCATAACGAAGAAGGCTGTCAAAGCGGCCATGGTTGGCACCATTTGGATGATCAAGAAGAAGACCAAACTTTGCTTACGAGCCAAGAAGTTGTAACGACTGTAGGCGTAACCTGCAAGTACAATGATACTAGTTTGTACAGCCATTGTAATAAAGGCAATAATCAAAGTATTAAGATACCAAGTACCATACAAGGTTTCGGTGAAGAGCCCTTTAAAGTTATCAAAACTAAAGTCGACGTTACCATCTAGTTTAAAGGCTACGACATTACCAGTCTTGAAGGCTGACATAATGGTAATCAAAAGTGGATAGATGATCACGATTGATAGGCCAATTAAGTAGAGGTAAGTGAGGGTTTGAGTCAGTCTACGTTTGAGTTTGATTGAGTTATTCATCTTAGACGTCCTCCATATCAAATGCGTGTAGTTTCTTGAATGCGATCATAGAGATAGAGATGACAATGATAGAGATAATCAAGGTAACAGCTGCCGCCATAGAGTATTGTGGGGCTGTACCAGTTGTTAAACGGTAAATCCATGAAATCAAGATATCAGTTGAACCGGCTCCACCACCAACGCTACCAGGTCCTCCACCATTGAAGAGGTACATGATAGAGAAGTTGTTAAAGTTGAAGGTGTATTGGCTAATCAATGTTGGAGCTGCAACAGCCAAGATCATTGGGAAAGTGATGTTGCGGAATTTTTGCCAAGCATTGGCACCATCGATGTAAGCCGCTTCGTAGAGGTCGTTAGGAATAGACTGCAAGATACCCAAGGTCAAAACGTAGATGTATGGGAAACCTAGCCAACCTTGCATCATAATCAAGGCAATCTTAGTCCAAGTCGGATCGGTTTTCCAAGGGATAAGAGCTCCATCTAGGAAAGGAAGGATCTTAGACAAAAGAGGCAAGACTTGGGTGTTGATAGCTCCGACACTATCGTTAAACATGTTTGAGAATGTCAAAATAGTGATGAAGGCCGGAACTGCCCAAGGAAGAAGGAAAATAACACCAAAGATACGTTTTCCTTTAATAAATGGTTGGTTGGCAATGATTGCTGTAAAGATACCAATGACAATCTGCAAAGTAGAAGCAGATAAAGCCCAGATAATGGTCCAAGAAAGAACGGAACCAAAGGCTGAACGGAAGGTACTCAAGCTCCAGATATTTGTGAAGTTCGTTAAACCAACCCAGTCCAACAATTTATTTGGTGGCAAGTGTTGGAAGTCATAGTTGGTAAAGGCGATCATCAAGGTTACGATAACTGGGAAGATAATCGCAAATGTCATTGCTACATACGATGGGATAATCAAAAGGTATGGAAATCCATTCTCATAAATACCTTTAATCATATCCTTGAAGGTATGAGCTACAGGAATACCGTTGTTGATACGTTTAGCAGTCGTATGTGCATCCTTGATATTAAAGATATAAAAGAGCAGGTAAACGACAACAAAGATAGAGTGGAAGGCACCACGAATCAGCATGAAAAGTGAATTATCACGACCAGGTTTGTCACCAAGTGTGATCAAATTGCTCAATTCAGGGCTTGCAAGTGTTAGAAAATACAGAACAAATAGAACAGTAACACCAAGGAAAATAAATCCTTTAGCTTTTTGTTTGTTATAGATTTGTCCTAAACCAGGAATGATTGACAGCAAGGCTGCTTTGCGAGGCTGTTGTTTTTCCATGATTACTCCTTTCATAGGATGCGAGATAAAACTCGGGTTCAATCGCAAGATACGCATATTTAATAAGAAACGCATCTATACATTCAAAGGGGGATTTTACTTCCACCCCCCTTGAACAAATCAATTATTCACCAAATTTTTGTTTGATTGTTTCTTTGATCAATGTTACAGCATCGTTAGCAGCTGTTTTCGCATCTTTCTTACCACTTACAGCATCAAAGAGCATTGTTTTAGCTGGGTCCCAAACTGTTGACATTTGAGAAATGTTTGGCATTGGTTGAGCGTTCTTGAACTGTTTGATAACAGCTGTTGTCAACTCATCGTTTTTACCTTCAGCATAAGTACGAGCTTCAGTGTTCGCTGGAATTTCGTTAGTTGCATCGTAGAAGGCTTTTTGTTGTTCAGTTGAAACTAGGAAGTCTACAAATTTTTGTGCACCTTCAAGGTTCTTAGTACTTGATGGGATGATCCAAGCTTTACCTCCGCCAAAGGCTGCGTAGTCTTTACCATTTGGAAGAGTTGGGATAGTTGCAACACCGTAGTTTACTTTAGCATCTTTGAATGCTTGAGCTTTCCAAGGACCATCGATGATAGCAGCTGTTTTACCTTCTTGGAATTGAGTTTGAATCAAGTTGCCAGCACCTTCAGTATCTTGCATACCTTTAGGCCATTTTTCATACCAAGATTTAGCGTAGTTGATACCTGCGATAGCGCCGTCGTTTGCAAGACCGATGTCTTTAGGATCTTTACCGTTTTGACCAAATACATAACCGCCGTTACCAGCAAGGAGTCCGTATGCGTAGTAGAAGTTTGTCCAGTCAGCTAGGAAGGCAGTAGTTTTGCCATCTTCACCAGCGAAAGCGTATTTGCTGTCCTTAGCAAGATTTTCTAGGTCACCAAAAGTTTTAGGAGCTTCTTTTAGCAAGTCTTTATTGTAGTACATTACGAGAGACTCGATAACGGCTGGAGCACCGTACACTTTGCCACCAACAGTCACAAGAGATTTTGTTTTATCGTCTGTTTTAGCTCCGTCACTAAGAGTTACTTCTGAAAGTTGTCCATCAGTACCAAGGCTACCTACACGGTCGTATGGAGCCATCATGACATCAGCAGCCTTACCAGATTGGTTATCTAGTGAAAGGTTGTCAAGCCCACCCATTTGGTCTCCTGTTTTGATGGTAACTTTTACGCCAGATTCTTTTTCGTAAGCTTTTGCAGCTGATTCAGCAAAGGCTTTATATTGGTCTTCGACGTAGAAAGTGATTTCTTTTGCTTCTGAAGAGTTAGTATCAGCCGCTTTATCAGCAGATTTGCTTCCGCAAGCTACCAAGAGCAAGCTAGCAAGAGTAGCAGTTCCGAGCACAGCAGCGCTCTTCATGAATTTAGATGACATAGTGTATTCCTCCTAAAGAATAACAAAAATAATTTAATGAGAAAACGCAAACGTTTTCTTTTATGTGCCTAGTATAGCACAAACAGAAAACGGTTGCAAGTATTTTTAGAAAAAATTTTAAAAAAATTTTAAGGTTTCAAACATTTGTTAAAGCCTTTATATAAGAAAGAACTTAAAATATTTGTTTTTCTTGAATTGAAAATATATTAGGGAAACGATTGCGTAAATTTGGCTCGATTTTTCAGAAAATAGAGCAGAAGTTTGGAATGAATTATCTTAAATCAGAAAATTTTTAAAAAATTTTTCGCTCATTTCATAAAATATCAATGGGAACAAGTTTTGGTTGATTAAAATAATTCAAAAAAATTTTTTAAAAACGCTTGCATTTGTGTTTAAAATGCGCTATACTTAACTTAACGCAAACGTTTGCGCCTTGATTGCGCAACGTTTTATAACAAACACATGAGGTGCTATTATGAAAAAACGTCAAAGTGGTGTGTTGATGCACATCTCTTCTCTACCAGGAGCATACGGGATTGGATCATTTGGTCAGACTGCCTATGATTTCGTTGACTTCTTGGTTCGTACGAAGCAACGTTACTGGCAAATCCTCCCTCTTGGGACAACAAGCTATGGAGATTCTCCATACCAATCATTCTCAGCCTTTGCTGGAAATACGCATTTTATCGACCTTGATATCTTGGTAGAGCAAGGTTTGTTGGAAGCTAATGATCTTGAAGGTGTTGACTTTGGTAGTGATGCATCTGAAGTTGACTATGCGAAGATTTACTACGCACGTCGTCCGCTTTTAGAAAAAGCAGTTAAACGCTTCTTGGAAGTGGGTGATGTCAAAGATTTTGAGAAATTTGCTCAAGACAACCAATCATGGCTTGAACTCTTTGCAGAGTATATGGCGATTAAAGAGCATTTTGACAATCTTGCTTGGACAGAATGGCCAGACGCAGATGCTCGTGCGCGTAAAGCTTCAGCACTTGAAAGCTACCGTGAGAAATTGGCAGACAAGTTGGTTTACCACCGTGTGACTCAATACTTCTTCTTCCAACAATGGTTGAAATTGAAAGCCTACGCTAACGATAACCACATCGAAATCGTTGGTGACATGCCAATCTATGTTGCGGAAGATTCAAGCGACATGTGGGCAAATCCACATCTCTTCAAGACAGATGCCACTGGTAAAGCAACCTGCATCGCAGGATGCCCACCAGATGAGTTTTCTGCCACTGGTCAGCTTTGGGGGAACCCAATCTATGACTGGGAAGCGATGGACAAAGACGGTTACAAATGGTGGGTTGAACGCTTGCGCGAAAGCTTCAAGATCTACGATATCGTTCGTATCGACCACTTCCGCGGTTTCGAATCTTACTGGGAAATTCCTGCTGGTTCCGATACAGCAGCACCTGGTAAATGGGTAAAAGGTCCTGGCTACAAACTCTTTGCAGCCGTTAAGGAAGAGCTTGGTGAGCTAAACATCATCGCAGAAGACCTTGGTTTCATGACAGATGAAGTCATCGAGTTGCGTGAACGTACTGGCTTCCCAGGAATGAAGATTCTTCAATTCGCCTTCAACCCAGAAGACGAAAGTATCGATAGCCCGCACTTGGCACCTGCCAACTCTGTTATGTACACAGGAACACACGATAACAACACTGTTCTTGGTTGGTACCGTAATGAGATCGACGATCCAACTCGTGAGTACATGGCTCGTTACACGAACCGTAAAGAGTACGAAACAGTGCCACACGCAATGCTTCGCACAGTCTTTTCATCTGTTAGCTTCATGGCTATTGCAACTATGCAAGATTTGCTAGAACTAGATGAGTCAGCTCGTATGAACTTCCCATCTACTCTTGGTGGAAACTGGTCATGGCGTATGACAGCAGACCAACTCACACCAGCTGTTGAAGAAACTTTGCTTGACTTGACTACAATTTATCGCCGAATTAATGAAAATTTGGTAGAATTAAAGAAATAAGACAATATCAGGAGACACATAAACATGTTACCATTAAACGAATTTGTACAAAAATGTTACAATAAAACCATTGCAGAATGTAGCAATGAAGAGCTTTACCTTGCTCTTCTTAACTACAGCAAGCTTGCTAGCAGCCAAAAGCCAGTGAATACTGGTAAGAAAAAAGTTTACTACATCTCAGCTGAGTTCTTGATCGGTAAACTCTTGTCAAACAACTTGATTAACCTCGGTCTTTACGATGATGTGAAAAAAGAACTTGCAGCTGCAGGTAAAGAGTTGATCGAAATTGAAGAAGTAGAATTGGAACCATCACTTGGTAACGGTGGTTTGGGACGTTTGGCAGCCTGCTTTATCGACTCAATCGCTACACTTGGTTTGAATGGTGACGGTGTTGGATTGAACTACCACTTCGGTCTTTTCCAACAAGTTCTTAAAAACAACCAACAAGAAACGATTCCTAACGCTTGGTTGACAGAGCAAAACTGGTTGGTTCGCTCAAGCCGTAGCTACCAAGTGCCATTTGCACACTTCACATTGACATCTACTCTTTACGATATCGATGTACCTGGTTACAAGACAGCTACTAAAAACCGCTTGCGTTTGTTTGACTTGGATTCAGTTGATTCTTCCATCATCAAAGAGGGAATCGAATTTGACAAGACAGATATCGCTCGCAACTTGACTCTCTTCCTTTACCCAGACGACAGCGACAAGCAAGGTGAATTGCTCCGTATCTTCCAACAATACTTCATGGTTTCAAACGGTGCGCAATTGATCATCGACGAAGCAATCGAAAAAGGAAGCAACTTGCACGACCTTGCGGACTACGCAGTTGTACAAATCAACGATACTCACCCATCAATGGTTATCCCTGAATTGATCCGTCTCTTGACTGCGCGTGGTATCGAACTTGATGAAGCAATCTCAATCGTCCGTAGCATGACTGCCTACACTAACCACACCATCCTTGCTGAAGCCCTTGAAAAATGGCCTCTTGAATTCTTGGAAGAAGTGGTTCCTCACTTGGTACCAATCATCGAAGAATTGGACCGTCGTGTGAAAGCAGAATACAAAGACCCAGCTGTTCAAATCATTGATGAAAACGACCGTGTACACATGGCTCACATGGATATCCACTACGGATACAGTGTTAACGGGGTAGCAGCCCTCCACACTGAAATCTTGAAGAACTCTGAGTTGAAAGCATTCTACGACATCTACCCAGAAAAATTCAACAACAAAACAAACGGTATCACATTCCGTCGTTGGCTCATGCATGCCAACCCAAGACTGTCTCACTACTTGGATGAGATTATTGGAGAGGGTTGGCACCATGAAGCAGATGAGCTTGAAAAACTCTTGTCATACGAAGACAAGGCTGCTGTTAAAGAAAAATTGGAAAGCATCAAAGCTCACAACAAACGTAAATTGGCTCGTCACTTGAAAGAACACCAAGGTGTGGAAATCAATACAAACTCTATCTTTGATATCCAGATCAAACGTCTTCACGAGTACAAACGTCAACAAATGAACGCTTTGTACGTGATTCATAAATACCTTGATATCAAGGCTGGTAACATCCCTGCTCGTCCAATCACAGTCTTCTTTGGTGGTAAAGCAGCTCCTGCCTACACAATCGCTCAAGACATCATTCACTTGATCCTTTGCTTGTCAGAAGTGATTGCAAACGATCCAGCAGTAGCTCCACACTTGCAAGTCGTAATGGTTGAAAACTACAACGTTACTGCAGCAAGCTTCCTCATCCCAGCATGTGACATCTCAGAACAAATCTCACTTGCTTCTAAAGAAGCTTCAGGTACTGGTAACATGAAATTCATGTTGAACGGAGCTTTGACTCTTGGTACTATGGACGGAGCTAACGTGGAAATCGCTGAGTTGGTTGGAGACGAAAACATCTACATCTTCGGTGAAGATTCAGAAACTGTTATCGACCTTTACGCAAAAGCAGCTTACAAGTCAAGCGAATTCTACGCTCGTGAAGCTATCAAACCTTTGGTTGACTTCATCGTGAGCGATGCTGTTCTTGCAGTAGGTAAGAAAGAACGCTTGGAACGTCTTTACAACGAATTGATCAACAAAGACTGGTTCATGACTCTCCTTGACTTGGAAGACTACATCAAAGTCAAAGAACAAATGCTTGCTGACTACGAAGACCGTGACGCATGGTTGGATAAAGTCATCGTTAACATTTCTAAAGCAGGATTCTTCTCATCTGACCGTACAATTGCTCAGTACAACGAAGATATCTGGCACTTGAACTAATAATTACATAATTTAAACCCGTACCTTGAAGGTGCGGGTTTTGTCTTATCTGAAAGTTTTATTTACAGTGCTTTCCCAACCAAAATCTCTGCCTCAATGGTAATCTCTGTCAGTTGACTCCAGTCAATCTTGGTCTGGTTAACGTGAAAGAGTAGGGGGGTCATGCTGAGCAGGGCTTGGCGTTGCTCTGCTGTGATGGGCTTGGTCAGGGAGGCTATTTGGCTAGATTGGATGCTGAAGTGTTCCTGGAAATGTTCTCTGATATCTTGATTGGAATAGTCCTTTTTTGTCAGCTGCTCTTGCACCATTTGGCGGATTTCCTTGAGGTGATTTTCAGTTGGGATGACCTTTATCAAGATACCGTCTTTGGATAAAACGCGGCGAAATTCTCCATAGTTGGCAGGCGAGAAGATATCAAGCAGAATATCCATGCTGGCGTCTTTTATAGGAAGGCGAGCCAGGTCACCGACAAACCAGTTGACCGCCCAGTTGGGTTCGCTCTTGGCAGCGATTTGGACCGAGTCTTTTGAAATGTCAAAGGCGTAGAAGGTTTTGTCAGAATGACTTTCTTGGAGTTTACGAGAGTAGAAACCTTCGCCACAGCCGATATCTAAGACTGTTTTTGTGGATGGATTAGTCGCTAGTAAGTCCGAGATGCCTTCTAAGATGGCCTGATAAAAGCCAGCTTCAAGAATTTGCTGGCGGTTCTGGAAGTTTTCCTTGTCGTAGTTGGCAGATTGCTTGATTTGAGGTGCCAGATTGACATAGCCGAATTTTGCCAAGTCAAAAGAATGACGATTGCTACACTTGAGACTAGTTTCGACCAAGGTCAGATTTTCTTGGCAGATAGGGCAGGAAAAGGCAGTCGCAGAAGCAAAACGCTGAAGTTTGGGTTTGAGGTTTGTATTCATAGTTTTAGTCTAGCAAAAAAAGGACTGGATGGCAAATGCCTCCAGTCTGCTTTTTTAGTATGTAAGAACGAAGTATTTTTTCTTTCCGCGGCGGATAACAGTTAGTTCATTTTCTAACTTATCTGCGTCACTCAAGACATAGTCCAGGTCTTGGATGCGGTCGCCGTTGATATAGATAGCTCCGTTTTGCACATCTTCGCGAGCTTGGCGTTTTGAGTTGACCACACCAGCTGATACGAGGATTTCGACGATGTTAAGATTTTCGTCAGCTTGTACTTGGTAGTTTGGCACACCACGAAGTCCTTGTTTGAGTTCTTTGACAGAAAGGTTTTTGATATTTCCAGCAAAGAGTTGCTCTGTGATATTGAGGGCTTCCTTATAGGCTTCTTCGCCGTGAACAAGTGTCACGACTTCACGAGCCAAGACTTTTTGAGCCAAGCGTTCATGTGGAGCTGCTTCAAACTGTTTGCGGATGTCCTCGATCTCATCCAGTGACAAGAAGGTAAAAATCTTCAAGAAGCGAACAGCGTCAGCATCCATCACGTTCATCCAGAATTGGTACATTTCGTATGGAGAAGTCTTTTCAGGATTGAGCCAGACTGCGTTTCCTTCTGATTTACCAAACTTCTTACCAGTTGCGTCTGTGATGAGTGGAACAGTGATAACATGACCAGTCTTGTCAGCCTTACGACGAAGCAATTCGGTACCTGCGGTCATATTTCCCCACTGGTCAGAACCACCGATTTGTAGCGTTACGTTGTGCTCTTGGTTGAGGACAAAGAAGTCATACCCTTGCATGATTTGGTAGGCAAACTCTGTGTAAGAAATCCCTGTTTCGATCCGTTTTTTCACAGACTCCTTGCTCATCATGTAGTTGACAGTGAAGTATTTTCCGACATCACGGAGGAAGTCAATGAAGCTGATGCTGCCAAACCAGTCGTAATTGTTGACCATGACAGCTTTATTTTCTCCATTTTCAAAATCAAGAAAACGAGAAAGTTGTCCTTGGATAGACTTGACCCAGCCCTCTACTGTGTCTTTTGTTTGGAGACTACGTTCAGCATCTTTGAAGGACGGATCTCCGATGAGACCTGTAGCACCGCCAACGAGCGCATAAGGTTTGTGACCTGCTAGTTGCAAACGACGACTTGTCAAGATTGCGACAAGGTGACCTAGGTGAAGGCTGTCAGCAGTTGGATCGTAGCCAGTATAATAAGAAACTTGACCTTCTTCTAGGGCTTTGCGTAAAGCTTCTTCATCAGTCGTTTGAAAAATCAAACCACGCTCTTTTAGCTCATCAAAAATGTGCATGTGTCTTTTCTCCTTTATAAAATATTGTTTCTACCTATTGTATCACAAACTTGATTAATAGCCTAGTAGAATAGGGAAGAAAGTGGCTATTTTATTGAAAGTTTTCCTTTTATGGTATAATAAAGAAAGTGAGGACATTCATGAAAAAAAGAATTGATGAATTAAAAACAAAAATGCTGCATTTTTTCCAGCAACTAACTGCCAAATGGGAGAAAAAGCAAGCAAGTAAAAAGACTGATAAGAAAGTAGCTTCTTCTAACAAAGTCAAAAGGGTAGGGTCCATTTTTGCTAAGATTTTGAGTGCTTTTAAAGTGACCTTCAACACTCTCTTTATCCTAGGCTTTATTGGAGGTCTTCTTGGTGCTGGTGTGGCCATGGGATATGGAGTGGCTCTATTTGATAAGGCTCAGGTTCCTCAAACAGAAGAACTGGTCAAGCAAGTGAAGGATATTGCCTCTATCTCAGAAATCACTTATTCTGACGGCAGTACCATTGCTTCGATTGAGGGCGATTTATTGCGCACTTCAGTCGCTTCGGATGCTATATCAGATAATCTTAAAAAGGCTATCATTGCGACAGAGGACGAGCATTTCAATGAGCACAAGGGAGTTGTGCCTAAGGCCGTTATTCGTGCGACCTTGGGAACCTTTGTCGGTCTGGGGTCGTCCAGTGGTGGTTCGACCTTGACCCAGCAGGTCATCAAGCAGCAAGTGGTAGGGGATGCTCCGACCTTGGCTCGTAAGGCGACAGAGATTATTGATGCTCTAGCTTTAGAACGGGCTATGGGTAAGGATGAAATTTTAACAACCTACCTTAACATTGCTCCTTTTGGCCGCAATCACAAAGGTCAAAATATTGCAGGTGCCCAGCAAGCTGCAGAAGGAATTTTCGGTGTTGATGCTTCAGACTTGACGGTACCTCAAGCTGCCTTTATCGCAGGTTTGCCACAGAGTCCGATCAGTTATTCCCCTTATGAATCTGATGGCAGTATGAAGAGTGATGAGGACATGGCTTTGGGGATTAAGCGTGCCAAGGACGTTCTCTATAATATGTACCGGACAGGTGCTCTGAGCCAAGAAGATTACGACAAGTACAAGGATTATGACTTTAAGCAAGACTTTCTACCATCAGGTAGTGTCAACGGAAGCTCACGCGACTATCTTTACTTTGCAACCTTGGCAGAAGCTACAGATCGGATGTATGATTATCTAGTTGAGAGAGATCATGTCTCTGCTCAAGAGTTAAAGAATGAATCTATCCAGAAAGCTTACCGCGATCTAGCGACGAAGGAAATCGAGAATGGTGGTTATAAAATTACCACTACCATTAATAAAAACGTTCATACCGCAATGCAAAATGCGGTTGCGACCTACGGCTATCTGCTAGATGATTCGACAGGCCAGCCTGAGGTGGGGAATGTCCTCATGGACAACCAAACGGGAGCCATTCTTGGATTTGTTGGTGGCCGTAATTACCAAGAAAATCAGAACAATCACGCTATTGACACCAAGCGTTCTCCAGCTTCAACCACTAAGCCTATACTGGCCTATGGTATCGCGATTGACCAAGGTTTGATGGGAAGTGCAAGCATCTTGTCTAACTACCCGACAAACTTTTCAAACGGCAATCCCATCATGTATGTCAATAGTCCTGGTACAGGGATGATGACCTTAGGAGAAGCCCTCAACTATTCATGGAATATCCCAGCCTACTGGACTTATCGTACGCTTCGAGAGAAGGGTGTCGATGTCAAAGGTTATATGGAAAAAATGGGTTATGAAATCCCAGAATATGGTATCGAAAGTTTACCGATGGGTGGGGGGATTGATGTTACAGTTGCCCAGCATACCAACGGATATCAGACTCTGGCCAACAACGGAGTTTACCATAAGAAACATATGATTGCGAAGATTGAATCGACGACAGGACAAGTGATTTATGAGCATAAAAGTCAACCTGTCCAAGTTTATTCAAAAGCGACAGCGACCATCATGCAGAATCTGCTTCGGGAGGTGATCTCATCTCGAATTACTTCGAGCTTCCAGACCGACTTGGCTTCCATCAATCCAAGCCTAGCTCGCGCCGACTGGATTGGAAAAACTGGTACGACCAATGAAGATGAAAATATGTGGCTCATGCTTTCTACGCCACGCTTGACTCTAGGGGGCTGGTTAGGTCACGACGACAACCGACCGTTAGCTAAAGGAGCAGGTCACTACCGCAACGCCAATTATATGGCCCACTTGGTCAATGCCATTCAACAAGCCGAACCTGGCATATGGGGCAATGATCGCTTTAATCTCGATCCAAGTGTGACCAAGTCTCAAGTCCTCAAATCGACAGGAGAGAAACCTGGCAAGGTCACAATCAATGGTAAAGAAGTCACCGTTTCAGGTTCTACAGTAACGAGCTATTGGGCTACTAAAGAAGGGGCGCCAGTAACCACTTACCGCTTTGCCATCGGAGGGAGCGATGCCGATTATCAAAATGCTTGGAAGAGCATTTTAGGAAGTTTACCCACTCTTCCTACCCCAACTCTCCCAAGTTCAAGTGGTAGTTCGGGAGCAAGCTCATCAACTCGCTCAAATCAATCAAATCGATAGAATAAAAAAGTAGCATGATTCATTCAATAATATTTTTTCATGCTACTTTTTTCTTTTTTCATTTCGTGTTACAATAGGAGAATGAATAAGTATCAAAAGAAGATTTTTAAGGGAACTCTATATTCACTGTTGTCAGGTCTAATTTGGGGAATTTGTGGTATTTTAGGAGAATATTTTTTCGCCCATTATCAGGTGTTGTCTGGCTGGATTACTTCCATGCGCTTGCTAGTGGCAGGGAGTTTGGTTTTAGTTTTATCAGCCTTTCAGTTACGCACCCAGTTATTGGATATCTGGCGGGACAAGAAAAATTATCTGCCTTTTTTAGCCTATGCTATTCTAGGTATTTTTTCTGTGCAGTTTTTCTTTTATCTCTGTGTTGAGTATTCCAATGCGACGACAGCAACGATTTTGCAATTTATCAGTCCAGTTTTTATCTTGTTTTATAATCGTATCGTCTATCAAAAGAAGGCTTCTATCACAGCCATTCTCTATGTTTTGATTGCCATGTTAGGTGTTTTTTTGATGGCCACAAAAGGAGATTTGTCCCAGTTATCCATGACTCCCTTAGCTTTGGTCACTGGACTCCTCAGTGCTGTAGGGGTTATGTTCAACGTTATCCTGCCTCAGCGTTTTGCACGTGACTATGGTTTTGTGCCAACCGTTGGTTGGGGGATGTTGCTAGCAGGTGTTTTTAGCAATTTTCTTTATCCTATTCATCAGATTACCTTCCAACTTGATGTGACGAGCCTTTTGATTTGTTTTACTATTGCTGTGTTTGGAACGGCTTTTGCTTTTTTCCTTTCGATGAAGGCTGTGCTGCTCGTCTCACCGTTAGTTGTGTCAGTTGTGAGTGCCAGCGAACCTTTATCTTCCGCATTGTTAAGTGTACTATTTCTAGGTATGGTTTTGGATGGTTTTCTAGCTTTGGCTATGATTTTGATTATCGTCCCAATGGTTTTCTTGTCAATAGAGGAAACGAAGGAAAGGTAAAATGTTCTGTTCGAGTGCTTAAGGCTTCAAATTTGAGGCCTTTTTTGGTAGAATAGGTATCATTATAACGAACCAGGAGGCGCCTATGACTGCTACAAAAATGAACGCTCAAGAGATTATCCAATTTATCGCCAATGCTGAAAAGAAAACCAGTGTCAAAGTAACCTTTGAGGGACAACTCGCAACTGCTCTACCTAGCTCTGTTGTCAAACTAGGGAATGTTCTATTTGGAGACTGGAAGGACGTCGCTCCGCTTCTCGATGGTTTAGTAGAAAATCAAGACTATGTTGTTGAGCAAGATGCTCGTAATTCTGCAGTTCCTTTGCTAGATAAACGTGCGATCAACGCTCGTATCGAGCCAGGTGCTATTATCCGTGACCAAGTTGAAATTGGTGACAATGCTGTTATCATGATGGGAGCTGTTATCAATATCGGTGCTGAAATTGGTGCTGGAACCATGATTGACATGGGTGCCATCCTTGGTGGCCGCGCCATCGTTGGAAAAAATAGCCACGTTGGTGCAGGTGCAGTTTTGGCAGGTGTGATTGAGCCAGCTAGTGCTGAACCAGTCCGTGTCGGAGACAATGTTCTTATCGGTGCCAATGCAGTGGTCATCGAAGGGGTTCAAATCGGTAGCGGTTCAGTTGTCGCTGCAGGAGCTATCGTGACGCAATATGTACCAGAAAATGTTGTGGTAGCAGGCGTTCCAGCTCGTATCATCAAAGAAATTGATGCCCAAACTCAACAAAAAACAGCGCTAGAGGATGCGCTTCGTACCTTGTAATTGTAAAAGTAAAAAAGAGGCGGAACCCTTTTTCCAGCCTCTTTCTGCTATATCGGAGGACAGATAGATGTTAGATTTGATTCAGACTAGACGAGATTTGCACCAGATTCCAGAGATTGGCTTGGAGGAATTCAAGACTCAGGCTTATTTGCTGGATGTGATTGATAAATTGACTGCGGGCAAGGATTTTGTCCAAGTTCGTACTTGGCGGACAGGGATTTTGGTTTATTTGCAGGGAAGTCAGCCGGAGCGTACCATTGGTTGGCGGACAGATATTGATGGTCTGCCTATCGTCGAACAAACAGGACTGCCTTTCGCTTCTCAACACCAAGGTCGCATGCATGCTTGTGGCCATGATTTTCATATGACTATTGCCTTGGGCTGTCTCGAGCGCGCCCTTGAGGAACAACCCAAGAATAATCTGCTCTTTCTGTTTCAGCCTGCTGAAGAAAATGAAGCTGGTGGCATGCTCATGTATGAGGATGGTGCTTTTGGAGACTGGTTGCCAGACCAGTTTTATGGACTCCATGTCCGTCCAGATCTGAAGGTCGGCCAGATTGCGACCAATACTCATACGCTTTTTGCTGGGACTTGTGAAGTTAAGATTCGTTTCAAAGGAAAAGGCGGGCACGCAGCCTTCCCGCATGAGGCCAATGATGCCTTGGTGGCTGCTAGTTACTTTGTAACCCAAGTACAGTCAGTTGTCAGCCGCAATGTCAATCCAATCGAGGGAGCGGTGGTGACCTTTGGCCTTTTCCAAGCTGGAACAACTAACAATGTCATTACAGACACAGCCTTTTTACATGGAACTATTCGGGCCTTGACTCAGGACATGAGTCTCTTGGTACAAAAAAGAGTCAAGACAGTCGCAGAAGGTGTTGCAGCAGCCTTTGATATGGAAGTCGAAGTCGAACTCAAGCAAGGAGGCTACCTGCCTGTTGAGAACCATCCAGCCTTGGCGCGTGAACTAATGACATTCTTTGAAGAGAAAGATGGAATCGAGTTGATTGATATCGAGCCTGCTATGACAGGTGAGGACTTTGGTTACCTCCTTTCAAAAATTGATGGCGTTATGTTCTGGCTAGGTATTGATAGTCCCTACGCCCTTCATCATCCTCAGATGAGTCCTAAGGAAGAAGCCTTAGCCATTGGGGTAGATGCGGTCTCTAGTTTCCTGAAAAAGAAGGCAGCAGAGTAGAGGAATTGTCTATGAAAGCAGAACTACGAAAGAAAATTTTGCAAGAAATGAAGGCTTTATCTCAGGAGCAAAAACAGGCTATGGATCAAGTTTTAACTGAGCGTTTTTTACAACACCCTTTTTACCAAGAAGCCAAGACCATCGCAACCTATCTCTCTTTCCCTCATGAATTTCAAACTCAGGAACTAATCAAGCAGGCGCTGAAGGAGGGCAAAAAGGTTTTGATACCCAAAACCTATCCCAAGAGGCTCATGGAGTTTGTGGTCTACGATCCGCAGCAGTTGGCAAAAACGTCCTTTGGTTTACTGGAACCGCAAGGAGACTTGGAAGTGGTGGAACCGTCTCAGATTGATTTAATTCATGTTCCGGGCTTGGCTTTTACAACAGAGGGCTATCGGATTGGATATGGTGGAGGCTACTACGACCGCTATCTGGAGAATTTTGCTGGGCATACCATGAGCACAATCTATCCTTGTCAAATCCAGAATTTCAACTTGGAAGATCACGATATTCCCGTCCAGGAGGTGCTAATCTATGAAGGAAATCTTTGATAAACGCTACCCTGTGACTAGTTTTTTCTTCCTAGTGACAGCTTTGGTATTTCTCTTGATGCTGATTGCTACGGGTATCAACTTTGATCAAGCAAAAACTCTTTTTCAGTTTGGAGCTATGTATGGACCGATCATTCGCCTGTTCCCAGAGCAGATTTGGCGCCTTTTTTCGGCTATATTTGTGCATATCGGTTGGGAGCATTTCATTGTCAATATGATTTCACTCTACTTTCTTGGACGACAGGTGGAGGAGATTTTCGGCTCCAGACAGTTCTTTTTTCTCTATCTCTTATCAGGAATGATGGGCAATCTCTTTGTTTTTGCTTTCACACCGAAAGTCCTAGCAGCAGGAGCATCCACTTCTCTTTACGGACTATTTGCTGCGATTATCGTCTTGCGCTACGCAACTCGCAACTCCTATATCCAGCAGTTGGGGCAATCCTATCTGACACTTTTCGTGATAAATATCATTGGAAGTGTTCTGATTCCAGGAATCAGCCTAGCAGGGCATATCGGTGGCGCAGTAGGAGGGGCCTTTCTAGCAGTCATCTTTCCAGTCAAAGGGGAGAGAAGGATGAATAGTACTGGCCAGAGAGTCGGAGCCACTGTACTTTTTGTCGCACTAGCCGTTTTCCTTTTCTACAAAGGAATGAGATAAGTGCAAATAAAAGAAGAACTAGGATAGTCAACTATCCTAGTTCTTCTTTGTATATAAGGTATTTTTTATTCCCCCTCAGATAACTCTTTTCCAAGCCGGATGAGATAATCTTTCAAGTCGTCTTTGACTTGGGGGTGTCTTAGTGCGTAATCAATAGATGTTTTCATAAAGCCAAACTTGTCTCCAACATCATAACGAGCGCCCTTGAATTCACGAGCGAAAACACGCTGTGTTTTGTTAAGGGTGTCAATTGCATCGGTAAGCTGGATTTCATTGCCAGCACCTGGTTTTTGGTGTTCCAAGATTTGGAAAATTTCAGGCGTGAGGAGGTAGCGTCCAATAATAGCAAGGTCGCTAGGAGCATCCTCTGGCGCTGGTTTTTCAACGAAGGTTTCAACGCTGTAAAGACCGTCTTTTCCTTCGCCTTGCGGAGCAATAACCCCATAAGCAGATACTTCGTCATGAGGGACTGGCATAACAGCGATAGTGGACGCGTGTGTACGCTCGTAGTCATCCATGAGTTGTTTGGTGAGCGGAACAGCTTTTTCGTTGGTGATATCCATCAAGTCATCACCAAGCATAACGATAAAGGGTTCATTTCCAACGAAAGCCTTGGCTTGCAAAACAGCATCTCCGAGACCACGTGGATGCGTTTGGCGGATAAAATGCAGGCGCATGCCAGTTGTTTCATCAACTAGCTTCAAAAGATCTGTTTTCCCTTTTTCTTTGAGGTTGTATTCCAATTCGAAGTTTGAGTCGAAGTGGTCCTCAATGGAACGTTTTGACTTACCAGTCACAACCAAAATGTCTTCGATACCAGATTTGAGGGCTTCTTCAACGATAAACTGGATAGTTGGCTTGTCCACGATTGGCAACATTTCCTTGGCTAAGGCCTTAGTTGCTGGGAGGAAACGAGTTCCCAATCCAGCGGCAGGGATGACTGCTTTTCTGACTTTTTGTTTCATAAATGTTCCTTTCTATAAAGGTCTACGACCACTCGTTTTCTGCTTTAAATTCATTGCTCATGATGTCAGTGATTGCTTCTTTGATATTGACACCTTCGTAGATAACTCGGTAAATAGCCTGTGTGATCGGCATGTAGACACCCAATTCCTGAGCCAGTTCGTAAGCTGCTCGAGTTGTTGAAATGCCTTCAATGACCATGCCCATATTAGCCTCAATATCTGCGAGAGATTCTCCGCAGCCGAGAGCATTACCGGCCCTCCAGTTACGAGAGTGGACAGATGTTCCCGTTACAATCAAATCCCCAACTCCAGAAAGACCACTATAAGTTAGAGGATTAGCTCCAAGAGCGACTCCTAGACGGGTGATTTCTGCCAAGCCACGGGCAATGATAGCCGCCTTGGCATTGTCGCCAAACCCTAGTCCATGTAGTGCCCCAGCGCCAACTGCAATGATGTTTTTGAGAGCACCAGCGGTTTCAACCCCGATAACATCCGTATTAGTATAGAGACGGAAATAGTGATTGCTAAAGAGATTTTGAACGTACTGAGCAGTTTCAAGATCTTTGGAGGCCGCAGTAATCAAGGTGATGTCGCGGACAATCGTTTCCTCAGCGTGGCTAGGTCCTGAAACAACGACAATGTCACTACGAAGGTCAGCTGGGATTTCCTCTTCAAGAATAGTTGATAGACGTTTGTGGCTATCTGGTTCCAAGCCTTTGGAGGCATGCATGATGACAACTTTGTGATCAAGTACCTTTGCTACTTGTTGGGCAACCAGTCTCGTTACTTTTGTTGGGACAACAAATAAAACAGCGTCTACATCCTTTAGTGTTTCTTCTAAATCATGATAGGCCTTGATGTTTTCGTCGAGTAGGATGTCTTTAAAGTAGCGTTTGTTTGTATGTTGGCTATTGATTTCATCGATTTGGTCAGGAATATTTCCCCAAATCCGAACCTCGTGTCCATTGTCGTTTAGAACCTGCGAAAGGGCAGTTCCCCAAGAACCAGGACCCAAGACAGCGATGGTTTGTTTCTTCATCTTCTCCTCCTTTTAAGAGTTCTTCTTTTCATTTTACCATAAAAAGCCTTTTCATGCATTACTTGCGAGTGAAAGCGCACTAATTTATAATAAGAAAACGCCTTTGACAAGATTCCTCTTTTTTGCTAGAATAGCATCAACATGAAAGAATGAGAGGAGCTGGCGAATTTCGTCACTCCCTTTTGTCTATCTGATTAGGAGGAAGTATGCTGATTGAAAAAATTAAAGCCTATAAATGGCAAGCCTTGGCATCCTTTGTGATGACAGGCTTGATGGTTGCGAGCTCGCTCTTGCAACCTCGCTATTTGCAGGAGGTTTTAGATGCTCTACTGGCTGGCCAACATGAGGCTATTTATAGTATTGGGGCATGGTTGATAGGAGTAGCCCTCGTGGGTCTGGTTGCAGGTGGTGTCAATGTTATTCTTGCAGCCTATATCGCTCAGGGAGTATCTTCGGATCTTCGGGAAGATGCTTTTCGTAAAATCCAAACCTTTTCTTATGCCAACATTGAGCGGTTTAATGCTGGGAATCTGGTTGTCCGCATGACCAATGATATCAACCAAATTCAGAACATGGTGATGATGGTTTTCCAAATCCTTTTCCGTCTTCCTTTGCTTTTTATTGGTTCCTTTATCTTAGCGGTTCACACCCTGCCTTCACTTTGGTGGGTAATTGTCCTTATGGTAGTGCTGATTTTTGCGCTTACAGGTATCATGATGGGGATGATGGGGCCGCGCTTCGCCAAGTTTCAAACCCTTCTTGAACGAATTAATGCCATCGCCAAGGAAAATCTACGTGGTGTGCGTGTGGTCAAATCCTTTGTGCAGGAAAAAGAGCAATTTGACAAGTTTACTGAGGTCTCAGATGAGCTTCTGGGACAAAATATTTATATTGGCTATGCCTTTTCAGTAGTGGAACCTTTTATGATGCTCATTGGGTACGGAGCGGTTTTCCTCTCCATCTGGTTGGTTGCGGGAATGGCTCAGTCGGATCCGTCAGTCGTTGGTTCTATTGCTTCCTTTGTTAACTATCTCAGTCAGATTATCTTTACAATCGTCATGGTTGGATTTTTAGGGAATTCTGTCAGTCGGGCTATGATTTCGATGATGCGTATCCGTGAGGTTCTAGATACCGAGCCAGCGATGACTTTTAAGGATCTTCCAGATGAGGATCTAGAAGGAAGTCTCTCTTTTGAAAATGTGACCTTCACTTATCCTACCGATGAGGAGCCCATGCTTAAGAATGTAAGTTTTGAAGTTGCACCAGGTCAGATGGTCGGTGTGGTTGGAGCGACTGGGGCAGGTAAGTCCACCCTTGCCCAGTTAATCCCACGACTTTTTGATCCACAGGAGGGTTCTATCAAGATTGGTGGCAAGGACATTCGAGATGTCAGCGAGGGAACCTTGCGTAAAACGGTCTCCATCGTCTTGCAAAGAGCCATTCTCTTTAGTGGGACCATTGCAGATAATCTCCGTCAAGGAAAAGGCAATGCCAGCGTATCCGAACTTGAACGTGCGGCGCGGATTGCCCAAGCCAGTGAATTTATCGGACGCATGGAAAACAAATTTGAGAGTCAGGTTGAAGAACGGGGCACCAACTTTTCTGGTGGACAAAAACAACGCATGTCCATTGCCCGAGGGATTGTCAGCAATCCCCGTATCCTGATTTTTGACGATTCGACTTCAGCCTTGGATGCCAAGTCAGAAAGACTCGTTCAGGAGGCTTTGAACAAAGACCTAAAAGGGACAACAACCATTATCATCGCTCAAAAGATCAGTTCAGTTGTCCATGCAGACAAGATTCTGGTCTTGGATCAAGGGCGCTTGATTGGAGAAGGAAGGCATGCAGACTTGGTAGCTAACAATGCCGTCTACCGTGAAATCTACGAAACACAAAAGGGAAGGGAGGAATAAAATGAAAACCGTTCGATTTTTCTGGAATTATTTTAAAGTTTACAAGCTCTCCTTTGTCATTGTGATTCTGATGGTTGCGATTGCGACGATTGCCCAAGCCCTCTTTCCTGTTTTTTCAGGTCAAGCAGTGACGGAGCTCGCTAATCTGGTTCTAGCTTATCAAAATGGGACTTCCGAACTAGCCTGGCAAAGTTTGTCAGCTCTGATGCTGAATCTAGCGCTAGTTGTGCTGGTTTTGGTAGTGTCCAGTTTGATTTACATGGCCTTGATGACCCGTGTGATTGCTGAGTCAACTAATGAGATGCGTAAGGGTCTCTTTGGCAAACTTTCACGTTTGACGGTTTCTTTCTTTGACCGCCACCAGGATGGTGACATCCTCTCTCGCTTCACTAGTGACTTAGACAATATCCTTCAAGCCTTCAATGAAAGTCTAGTTCAGGTTATGAGCAATATTGCTCTTTACATCGGTTTGATTTTTGTCATGTTTTCAAGAAATGTGACACTAGCCCTGATAACAGTAGCCAGCACCCCAGTTGCTTTTCTCATGTTGGTCTTCATAGTGAAAATGGCCCGCAAGTACACCAATCTCCAGCAAAAAGAGGTTGGGAAACTCAACGCCTACATGGACGAAAGCATTTCAGGGCAGAAAGCTGTTATTGTACAAGGAATTCAAAACGACATCGTAGCAGGCTTTGTGGAGCGAAATGAGCGCGTGCGCAAGGTAACCTTTAAAGGAAGAATGTTCTCAGGCATCCTCTTTCCAGTTATGAATGGGATGAGTTTGGTCAATACGGCCATCGTTATTTTTGCAGGTTCTGCGGTCTTGCTGAACGATCCAAGTATCGAAACAACGACAGCCCTAGGTTTGATTGTCATGTTTACCCAATTTTCTCAGCAGTACTACCAGCCGATTATCCAGGTGGCTGCGAGTTGGGGGAGCCTCCAGTTGGCCTTTACTGGAGCGGATCGTATCCAAGAAATGTTCGATGCAGAAGAAGAGATTCGCCCGCAAAATGCACCAGCCTTTACGGAATTACGAGAAGGTGTTGAAATCAGTCACATTGATTTCTCTTATGTGCCAGATAAGCCGATTTTAAAAGATGTTAGCATTTCAGCTCCTAAGGGGCAGATGATAGCAGTTGTCGGTCCGACTGGTTCGGGGAAAACAACCATCATGAACCTCATTAATCGTTTCTACGATGTGGATGCAGGCAGCATTTGCTTTGATGGAAAAGACATCCGTGACTACGACTTGGACAGTCTGCGGAGCAAGGTCGGGATTGTCCTGCAGGATTCGGTCTTGTTTAGTGGAACGATTCGGGACAATATCCGCTTCGGTGTGCCAGATGCCAGTCAGGAAATGGTCGAAGCAGCTGCCAAGGCAACTCATATTCATGACTACATCGAAAGCTTGCCTGATAAGTATGATACCCTTATTGATGATGAGCAAAATATCTTCTCAACTGGGCAGAAACAATTGATTTCCATCGCTCGAACCTTGATGACAGATCCTCAAGTCCTAATCTTAGATGAAGCGACTTCCAATGTCGATACTGTAACAGAAAGCAAGATTCAGCATGCCATGGAGGCAGTAGTAGCAGGTCGAACCAGCTTTGTCATTGCCCATCGTCTCAAGACCATCCTCAATGCCGATCAGATTATTGTCCTCAAAGATGGAGAGGTCATTGAACGTGGAAATCATCACGAGTTGCTCAAACTCGGTGGCTTCTACTCAGAACTGTATCACAATCAATTTGTCTTCGAATAAAAAAGTTGTCCTCGTGGGCAGCTTTTTCTTGTCCATAAAAAATACTTATCACGGTCTTTAAAAAAACATATTAGACAGGAAAGGGTTGGAGTGATAAGATAAGACTGTCGCAAGAAAATCGAAAGGAGACACATCATGGCTAGAACGGTTGTAGGAGTTGCTGCAAATCTATGTCCTGTAGATGCAGAAGGGAAAAACATCCACTCATCTGTATCCTGTAAATTTGCAGAGAGCATTCGTCAAGTCGGTGGTCTCCCTTTAGTGATTCCTGTAGGAGATGAGTCCATTGTGCGCGATTATGTGGAAATGATCGACAAACTCATCTTGACAGGTGGGCAAAATGTCCATCCTCAGTTTTATGGGGAGAAAAAGACCATTGAGAGCGACGATTACAATCTAGTCCGTGATGAATTTGAATTGGCACTCTTGAGAGAAGCACTTCATCAGAATAAGCCCATTTTGGCAATCTGCCGTGGGGTTCAGCTGGTCAATGTTGCTTTTGGTGGCACTCTTCACCAAGAAATTGAAGGTCACTGGCAAGGTTTGCCTTTTGGAACCTCTCATTCTATTGAGACAGTAGAAGGAAGCGTGGTGGCTAAGTTATTTGGCAAAGAAAGTCAGGTCAACTCAGTCCATCGTCAAAGTATTAAAGATCTGGCGCCTAATTTCCGTGTGACAGCGGTGGATCCTCGAGACCAGACTATCGAAGCAATTGAGTCTATCGATGAGCACCGTATCATCGGTTTGCAGTGGCATCCAGAGTTTCTGGTCAATGAAGAAGACGGCAATTTAGAACTATTTGAGTATTTATTAAATGAATTGTAACGGTTAGAGACTCTAGCCGTTTTTATTCGTTCTTTCAGATTTTTTATATTTCAGCAAATTTACGCAAACGTTTGAATTCTGATAAAAATTGGGCAAATTCAATAAAAAAGCTTGAAAAAATCGAAGGTAAGCGTTATGATAGAAAAGAAGAAATTTTGGAGGAATATCATGTCACATATTAAATTTGATTATTCAAAAGTTTTAGACAAATTTGTTGCCCCACATGAAGTGGAATACATGCAAGCACAAGTAACAGCTGCAGACGAATTGATTCGTAAAGGAACTGGTGCTGGTAGCGACTTTTTGGGTTGGTTGGACCTTCCTGAAAATTATGACCGCGAAGAATTCGACCGCATCTTGAAAGCTGCTGAGCAAATCAAATCAGATAGCGATGTCTTGGTTGTAATCGGTATCGGTGGATCTTACCTTGGTGCCAAAGCAGCCATCGACTTCTTGAACCACCACTTTGCTAACTTGCAAACAAAAGAAGAACGCAAAGCTCCACAAATCCTTTATGCTGGGAACTCAATCTCATCTACTTACCTTGCTGACTTGGTAGAGTATGTAGCAGACAAAGACTTCTCAGTAAACGTGATTTCTAAATCAGGTACAACAACAGAACCAGCGATTGCTTTCCGTGTCTTCAAAGAACTCTTGGTTAAGAAATACGGTCAAGAAGAAGCAAACAAACGTATCTATGCCACAACTGACCGCCAAAAAGGTGCTGTGAAAGTTGAAGCAGATGCCAATGGTTGGGAAACATTTGTAGTTCCAGATGACATCGGTGGACGCTTCTCAGTATTGACAGCAGTTGGTTTGCTTCCAATCGCTGCATCAGGAGCTGATATCAAAGCCCTCATGGAAGGTGCTAACGCAGCTCGTAAAGACTACACTTCAGACAAACTTTCAGAAAATGAAGCTTACCAATACGCAGCAGTTCGTAATATCCTTTACCGTAAAGGCTACGCTACTGAAATTTTGGTAAACTACGAGCCATCACTTCAATACTTCTCAGAATGGTGGAAACAATTGGCTGGTGAGTCAGAAGGGAAAGACCAAAAAGGTATCTACCCAACTTCAGCAAACTTCTCAACTGACTTGCACTCATTGGGTCAATTTATCCAAGAAGGAACTCGTATCATGTTTGAAACAGTTGTCCGTGTTGACAAACCGCGCAAGAATGTGATCATTCCTACTTTGGAAGAAGACCTTGACGGACTTGGTTACCTTCAAGGAAAAGACGTTGACTTTGTAAATAAAAAAGCGACTGACGGTGTTCTTCTTGCCCACACTGACGGTGATGTACCAAACATGTACGTGACTCTTCCTGAGCAAGATGCCTTCACTCTTGGCTACACTATCTACTTCTTCGAATTGGCCATCGCCCTTTCAGGTTACTTGAATGCCATCAACCCATTTGACCAACCAGGTGTTGAAGCCTACAAACGCAACATGTTTGCCCTTCTTGGAAAACCAGGATTTGAAGAATTGAGCAAAGAGCTTAACGCACGTCTATAATAGAAGAAAAGAGTGGCTTGCCCACTCTTTTTACTCTCTTTATTCGTAGACATTGGACTCAGGCGAGACTTGTGATATAATATAGAAAGCAAAAAGGCAGACGCCTAGAGACTTTATAGGAGAAACTATGTCAAAAGATATCCGCGTACGCTACGCACCAAGTCCAACAGGACTACTACACATCGGAAATGCTCGTACAGCATTGTTTAACTACCTTTACGCACGCCATCGCGATGGAACTTTTATTATTCGTATCGAAGATACTGACCGTAAACGCCATGTTGAGGACGGTGAACGTTCACAGCTTGAAAACCTTCGCTGGTTAGGCATGGATTGGGATGAAAGCCCAGAAACTCATGAAAACTACCGCCAATCAGAGCGTTTGGAACTCTATCAAAAATACATCGACCAATTACTAGCTGAAGGAAAAGCCTACAAATCTTACGTTACAGAAGAAGAGTTGGCAGCTGAGCGCGAACGCCAAGAAGCAGCTGGTGAAACCCCTCGTTACATCAATGAATACCTTGGTATGAGTGAAGAGGAGAAAGCAGCTTACATCGCAGAACGTGAAGCAGCTGGGATCATCCCAACTGTTCGCTTGGCGGTTAATGAATCTGGTATCTATAAATGGCATGATATGGTCAAAGGTGATATCGAGTTTGAAGGTGGCAATATCGGTGGCGACTGGGTAATTCAAAAGAAAGACGGTTATCCAACTTACAACTTTGCTGTTGTTATTGATGACCACGATATGCAAATTTCTCATGTTATCCGTGGAGATGACCACATTGCCAACACTCCAAAACAACTCATGGTTTATGAAGCGCTTGGTTGGAAAGCTCCAGAATTTGGTCACATGACTTTGATTATCAATTCTGAAACGGGTAAAAAATTGTCTAAACGTGACACCAACACCCTTCAATTTATCGAAGATTACCGTAAGAAAGGCTATCTTCCAGAAGCTGTCTTTAACTTTATTGCCCTTCTTGGTTGGAATCCAGGTGGGGAAGACGAAATCTTCTCACGTGAGGAATTGATTAAACTCTTTGATGAAAACCGCCTCAGCAAGTCTCCTGCAGCCTTCGATCAGAAGAAACTAGACTGGATGAGCAATGACTACATCAAGAGAGCTGATCTTGCGACAATCTTTGAAATGGCTAAACCTTACTTAGAAGAAGCAGGGCGTTTGACTGACAAGTCAGAGAAAATGGTAGAACTCTACAAGCCACAGATGAAGTCAGTTGATGAGATTGTTCCGCTGACAGATCTTTTCTTCTCAGATTTCCCAGAGTTGACAGACGCTGAGCGCGAGGTTATGGCAGGAGAAACCGTTCCGGTTGTTCTAGAAGCCTTCAAAGCGAAACTAGAAGCAATGACAGATGAAGAATTTGTGACAGAGAATATCTTCCCACAAATCAAAGCAGTTCAAAAAGAAACAGGTATCAAGGGTAAAAATCTCTTCATGCCGATTCGTATTGCTGTATCAGGGGAAATGCATGGTCCAGAATTGCCAGACACCATTTTCTTGCTCGGACGTAAAAAGTCAATCCAGCATATCGATAACATGCTGAAAGAGATTTCTAAATAAAAGGACTGTCAATGGATATCTGGGAAAAGATGTATGAAGAAGCACGAACTTTATACAATCCTCATGAAGTTTCTGACTTTGTTTATGCAAACCATGTAGTTGCCGCGGTAGAAGCGGAAGATGGTCAGATATTCACAGGATTTTGTATGGAGGGCACTTGTGGCGTTTTTCATCTCTGTGCAGAACGAGCGGCTCTCTTCAATATGTATCAATTTTCAGGACAAACTAAAGTTAAGAAAATCCTTGCTTTTCGAGATAAAACTCCTTACGGCGAAGGATCAGGTATGCCCTGTGGTGCCTGCAGAGAATTTCTCTTAGAACTAAATGCTGAAAATAAAGAAGCAGAGTTCATGATGGACTACGAAACAAGAAAAACAATTAAGGTTGCCGAATTGATCCCGTACTGGTGGGGAGAGGAACGTGCGACTAATTGGCAAACAAAATAGAGAGAGTCAGTTAAACTGGCTCTTTTCTATTATCATAGAAAAATTTGTATAGGAGATTAAAAAAAGATCTTGACAAAGTAGGAAAAGTAGGTATAATAGAAAGAGTTGACAAGCTCAGGTCCGTTGGTCAAGGGGTTAAGACACCGCCTTTTCACGGCGGTAACACGGGTTCGAATCCCGTACGGACTATGGG